>NZ_CAWQMW010000046.1:0-76046 GCF_963895965.1 Xenorhabdus sp. PB30.3
TTCAACTAATTTGTTCATAGCCTGTTCCTCTCCGGAGTGGTTTTCGGCTTTCACCAAAACTTTGCTCCTGGAACAGGCCTCACGTCAATTTTTTATCCAGAATTCGGGTTATGAATATAACGCCCGTCGTCAGCTTACCCGTGCAAACAATGATGATGCGGTGGTGGAATATGAATACAACGCGGTTGGACTGCCTGTTTGTGAGCGTATTAATGGACGGGAAGTGACCCGTGAGTGGAACGATCTCGAGCAAATAATCGCTGAAACTATCGGTGGGCATACGTTGCAATTTGGCTATAACTTGATGGGAGCGGTTAACCACTTCCAGTTTAACCAGCATACACCACTGACTTTGAGCCATGATGCTTTAGGACGGGAAACAGTACGGGAAAGTGCAGAGGGGTTTATTCTTGCCAGCCGCTATACCACTACGGGACTGCTGGCACACCAATCAGCCGGACGGGCAACAGCATTCTTCCGTGAAACGCTGGCACAAAATGATCCCCATTTTCCGCCACAGGCCACCGCAGTTAACCGCAGTTGGCAATATGACCGAGCCTACAGTGTCAGCATGATCGATGATGGTATCTGGGGGCAGACTCGTTATCGTTATAACCAGAATGACCAGATCATCAGTGCTACATTTAACGGCCGATTGCCCTATGAAGAACAATTTGGTTATGACCCCAATGGTAACTTGAATTTGCATGTGCTGGTGGATGCAAAAGGAGTAATTGAACAGGTTGAACAACATCAGCAGACAGGTCGGGTTGTTAAGCGTGACAATGTCACTTATCGTTACGATGATAACGGCAGGCAAGTGGAAAAAACCGAACATCATGATGGTTTCCGGCCACAGATATGGCGTTATCGTTGGGATACCCAAAATCAGCTTACACACTGTGAAACACCCGATGGTTCACGTTGGCTCTATCGTTATGATGCGTTCGGGCGGCGTATCCGCAAATTAAAAGTGCATGATGGCAAACTGACCACTGCGAACCTGCAACGCTGGTTGAATGGTAAGCCAGATTTAACAGCAAAACCCGACGCCATCACCGGCTATGATTACTTGTGGAGCGGTGATCGGATGGTTGAGGAAGTTCCGCTTTATGCGGATGGCACACCTGCCTATGAGCGAAGTATTTGCTGGTTATATCAACCGGGTGTGTTAACGCCTTCAGCCCGCTATGAAAAAGGCAAACTGCATTATATCGTCAGCGATCATCAGGGAACGCCACGGGAAATACTGAGTGAAAATGGCAAACTAGTATGGGCAAGCCGATTAAGGACATGGGGAAAAGCTGAACGGATGCCATTATTGGCAGCAAATGATGAAGATTATCACGTTAGCTGCAATTTGCGCTTCTTAGGGCAGTATGAGGATGAGGAAAGCGGGTTATACTACAATCGGTTTCGGTATTATGATGGAGATATAGGACAATATATTACTCCTGACCCCATTGGGCTGCTGGGCGGGTTGAATCCGTATGGGTATGTCGATAATCCAGCAAATTGGGTTGATCCGTTTGGGCTTGCAAAAAAATGTCTGCATGCAAATCCTGAGAAGATTGCAGAGCTTCATGAAATTGAAAGTCCTAAAGATAGAGTAGCGTTTATCGAAAAAAACTTTAAAGAACTTGGCATTGACAAGGATAGCAGAAATTTTTTCTCGATGAAGTATACTATTAATACTGATAATAGAACGGTTACAGGCTATATAGACTCCGTTAGTGGTAAATATCATTCTGGATATCAGGAGGCATTTGTACCAGACCCTACTAATAGGACATTATTAAATTTTCCAGTATCTAATTCTCGACATCTTGATACAGAACTGAAAAGTTTAGAACAACTGGAACAAATAATTTCTGCTCAGAAAAATCCCTCAAGCATCCATGTTGAGATGCATTCAAAAATTGCAGTTTGTGACTCATGCTATTACGGTCTTAATCAGTTTATTGAAAAACATAATAATTCTGAATTTCACATAACTGCTACGGGGAAAAAATATTCTGAAGACTTTACTATGGGGGGCGATAATAGTGGAATAAGCATTAGAGGGGAAAAAGCTGGGGGAGTTATTGATAAACATATTTCTTATGATGAAATTCGTGGTATTAATAATCAATATACTGGAAAAAAAGTAGGCGATTTTGAGTTGACTAAAAAGGATGGGTCGGATATATCAAAAAAACTAAAAGATTAAATCCACTGATAAACAATCATAAAAAGAGAGATAAGATGAAAATAAAATCATTAGCTAATGAACTGAGTAAATTTGCAGGTGAAATAATGTCCAGTGGAAGAGTGGTTCAAGGCTGTGATGCTAAGCAACTTTCTGAGCTTGAAAGTAAATATGGGGCATTACCTGAGAGCTATAAGCTTTTTTTATCGCTTATGGGAATTGACGCCGGAGATTTTCAAATAGGCACTTCAATCTCATTTGATGAACTAGATGACATAAATGAAGGAGTGATAGAGTTAATGTATGAAAATATGATCACTCCACCGGAAAATATGTTTGCATTTCTCTTACATCAAGGTTATTCATCTTTATTCTTTGTTGATAGAACACAACAAGATCCTATCGTGTATAGTTATACAGAAGGAAATCCAATAAAAAAAACTGAATACACTTTTAGTGAATATATATTAGAAGAAATTAAATTTTATAGAAGCCTTAGATAAGGTTTATATAAAATTAATATATTATATCAGCAAGTTAAGTGTGGTGTTTTATCTTGCTTAGAATGAGAGTTTAATGCCTCTCTTATTGTTTTCAACAAAAGAGGCGTTAGATTTGGTTTATAAATCTCTGTTAATCTGTTTTATCCTCAAACTCACACAGATCTTCAATAATGCAAGATCCACAACGCGGTTTACGGGCAATGCAAGTATAGCGTCCGTGTAATATTAGCCAGTGATGACAGTCAACCTTGAACTCATCGGGGACGACTTTCAGCAGTTTCTTTTCCACTTCATCAACATTTTTCCCCGGTGCAAACTGCGTCCGGTTGCTGACGCGGAAAATATGGGTATCAACCGCAATGGTAGGCCAGCCAAACGCGGTGTTCAGCACAACGTTGGCCGTTTTACGGCCCACGCCCGGTAATGCCTCCAGCGCTGCGCGATCTTCCGGCACTTCGCCTTGATGCTTTTCCAGCAAAATCCGGCAGGTTTTAATCACGTTCTCGGCTTTGGTGTTATATAACCCGATGGTTTTTATATACTCTTTTAAGCCATCAACGCCTAAATCAAGAATAGTTTGTGGCGTATTGGCAACCGGATACAATTTTGCTGTTGCCTTATTCACGCTGACATCAGTCGCCTGAGCAGACAACAATACCGAAATCAATAATTCAAACGGTGAATTGAAAACCAGTTCAGTGGTTGGTGTTGGGTTGTTATCCCGTAAGCGGGTCAGAATTTCGACCCGTTTTTGTTTATTCATGCCTGATTACACCCTTAGCCTTTTGTGATATTGCTGCCACAGCCTTTATCCACTTCGTAGTGACGTGTTTTGCTCTCTGAACGGTTTCTGAGGCGTTCATCAATAATGTATTTCCCCGCCAGCATTAATCCTAATCCGATAAAGGCTCCCGGTGGCAGGATAGCGAGCAGGAACGGGGAATCCATATGAATAATTTCAATCCGCAGGACTTTAGCCCAGCTTCCTAATAACAGATCTGCACCATCAAACAGTGTGCCATTGCCCAGAATTTCACGCATCGCACCCAGAACGAACAGGGCAAACGTTGCCCCGAATCCCATAGCAATACCATCAATCGCTGAGTGATAGATAGAGTTTTTTGATGCGTAGGCTTCTGCACGGCCGATAACGATACAGTTAGTCACGATCAGCGGAATAAAAATGCCCAGTGATTCATATAACCCGAATGCAAAGGCATTGATTAACATCTGAACGGCACTGACGACAGAGGCAATGATCATCACATAAATCGGAATGCGGATTTCATGGGGAACCCAGCGGCGCAGGGCGGATACGGCAATATTGGTACTCAGCAGCACCAGCGTTGTTGCCAGCCCCAATCCCAATGCATTGGTGGCAGTAGAAGAGACGGCTAAAAGGGGGCAAAGCCCCAGAAGCTGTACTAATGCAGAGTTGTTCTTCCATAACCCCTGAAGAAACAGGTTCTTGGTTTCACTCATTTATTTGGCTCCACATGTCGGTAATGAAGAAAGTTGTGCCGGAATGGTTTCCATATAGATTGCTGTGCGTTTAACGGCGTTGACCACAGCACGTGGGGTAATGGTTGCTCCGGTAAACTGATCAAATTCTCCGCCATCTTTTTTCACCGCCCAGTGTGGATCGCTTGGTGAGGTAATTTTTTTGCCGGAAAACGCATAAATCCAATTGGAGATACGGGTATCAATTTTATCCCCTAATCCCGGTGTTTCATGGTGTTCCGTCACACGAACACCAAACACCTTGCCGGAAAAGTCAGCCCCGACCAACAATTGGATTGCACCGGAATAACCATCTGGAGCAGTGCTTTCTAGTGCTGCCGCAACAGGAATTCCATTTTTACGGGCGAGATAGAGGCGATGAGGTTGTTGGCTGCCCAGAGCATCCGCTGTTACCAGATAGCATTCATTTGGCATATCGTTATCATAGAGAGCGGGTGGAACAACCTGATCCAGTAATATTTTATGCTGTAATGCAGCCTGCTCGGCAATCCTGTCCTTTGTTAAGGAATAGACAACCGCAGTTAACCCTGTCGTGCAGGCGGCAAAAATAGCGAGAGTAATACCGTGACGTCGCATAGTTTCTAACATAGTCACTCCCTTATTTATGACCGTAAGCACGAGGCTGAGTGTAATTGTCGATCAGAGGTACACAGATGTTTGCCAGTAAAACAGCGAAAGCGACTGCATCCGGGTAACCGCCATAAACTCGAATTATCCAAATCAGTAAACCAATAATGGCACCGTAAATCAGGCGGCCTTTTGGTGTTGTTGAAGCACTGACCGGATCGGTGGCGATAAAAAATGCACCTAACATAGTTGCTCCGGAAAAGAGCTGTAATAAAGGCGGTGAGTAACGACCGGGATCAATCAGCCAGCTAATCAGGGCACAGCTTCCCAGTACCAGAATAAATGTTGTTGGAATATGCCAGCTAATGATTTTGCGGTTCAGCATGATTAATCCGCCAAACAGGTAAGCTATATTTATCCACTGCCAGCCAATGCCTGCCAGAGCCCCTTGCAAGATGGGCTGTTGTAATACTTCACTTATATCATGTGTCAGCCTTCCGGTTTTGAAGCTGTCCAGCGGTGTGGCCTGACTTAATCCATCAATACCCTGTAAAAGTTGTAATAGAGTCGAGCCGTCAGGTGTATGACCTGTGAAAATGACCATCAGACACTCCAAGGGAGTCAAAGTAACGGCCTGTAAGGAAGCGGGGGGCATCCAGCTGGTCATTTGTACCGGAAATGAGATAAGCAGAACCACATAACCAACCATCGCCGGATTAAATGGGTTTTGTCCCAGACCGCCATAAAGATGCTTGGCAATGATAATGGCGGAGAAAGTACCCAGAACGATGAGCCACCACGGTGCCAGTGGTGGCAGGCTGATCCCCAGCAGCAATCCGGTGACTAAGGCAGAGTTATCTTTCAGGCAGGGAATAACCAGCTGTTTTTTTAATGTGATAGCAGCGGATTCTGCCAACAGAGCGGTAATAACTGCCAATAAGATCTGGATTAGTGTTCCATAACCAAAGAAGTAAGTTTGTAGTGCGATACCGGGTATAGCAGCAAAAACCACCCATAACATAATTTGGCTGGTATTTTTTTTACTGTGTGTAAAAGGCGAACTGGCGACTTTTAACAGGTTATTGTCAGTGTTGACTGGCCTAAATTTCATCGATAAATGTCACTATTCTGTTAGAGTTTCTTGTTTTTCCTGAGCAGCTTTCTTCGCTTTTACACGAGCAATGGCCGCTGCGACAGCCGCTTTACGCGGATCCGCTTCTTCTGAAACCGTAGGCTGAACTTCTGGCGCTGGTGTTGGTTCAGGTTGAGCCTGAGCCGCTTTCTTTGCTTTTACACGAGCAATCGCTGTTGCGACAGCGGCTTTACGCGGATCCGCATCTTCCGAAACCGTAGGCTGAACTTCTGGCGCGGGTGCCGGTTCAGGCTGAACCTGAACAGTTTTCTTCGCTTTTACACGAGCAATCGCTGCTGCGACAGCGGCTTTACGCGGATCCGCATCTTCCGAAACCGTAGGCTGAACTTCTGGCGCGGGTGTTAGTTCAGGTTGAGCCTGAGCCGCTTTTTTCGCTTTGGCACGGGCAATAGCTGTTGCGACAGCGGCTTTACGCGGATCCGCTTCTTCTGAAACTGTAGGCTGAACTTCTGGCGTGGGTGTTGGTTCAGGCTGAGCCTGAGCGGCTTTTTTCGCTTTGGCACGAGCAATGGCAGCTGCAACAGCAGCCTTACGCGGATCAATTTCTTCCGAAACTGCCGGCTGAACTTCTGATACGGGTGCCGGTTCAGGTTGAGCCTGAGCCGCTTTTTTCGCTTTGGCACGAGCAATGGCCGCCGCAACAGTGGCTTTACGCGGATCTGCATCTTCCGAAACCGTAGGCTGAACTTTTGGAGCGGGTGCCGGTTCAGGTTGAGCCTGAGCCGCTTTTTTCGCTTTAGCACGAGCAATGGCTGCTGCAACAGCGGCCTTACGCGGATCCGTTTCTTCCGAAACCGCCGGCTGAACTTCTGGCGCGGGTGTCGGTTCAGGCTGCGCCTGAGCGGCTTTTTTCGCTTTAGCGCGGGCAATAGCTGCTGCGACAGCGGCTTTACGCGGATCCGCTTCTTCTGAAACTGTAGGCTGAACTTCTGGCGCGGGTGCCGGTTCAGGCTGCGCCTGAGCGGCTTTTTTCGCTTTAGCGCGGGCAATCGCGGCTGCAAGAGCCGCTTTACGCGGATCCGTTTCTTCCGAAACCTCCGGCTGAACTTCTGGCGCGGGTGCCGATTCAGGCTGAGCCTGAGCAGTTTTCTTCGCTTTGGCGCGGGCAATGGCGGCTGCAAGAGCCGCTTTACGCGGATCTTCTTCGTTTGCTACAGAGTCTGCGGTTGTTGTAGTTGCATTCGCTGTCTGTTTTTCAGCCTGGCGAGCGCGTAATTGTTCTTTTCTGGCCTTACGTGCTGCAATTGCTGCCGAATTATCAGGTAACTGACCGGCTTGTACGGTGATTTCCTCTCCCGCAGAGGATTGTTTTTCCTTCACGCGAGCCAATGCGGCCTGTACAGCGTTTGTATCCTGATTGCCTACCTGAACGGCTGCTTTTTTATGACGTTCTTCACGAGCCAGTTTTTCGCGCTCCATACGTGCCTGCTTGGCTTCAAACCTTAGTTTAGCTTCGGCAGCCCGGCGGGTTTCAGCATCAATGGCGCGTATTTCAGCTTTTTCCTGCCGGTAGTATTGAACAAGCGGGATATTACTGGGACAGACATAAGCACAGGCCCCACACTCAATACAGTCAAATAAGTTATGGTTTTTGGCTTTTTCGTGTTCCTGGCCCCGGCTGAACCAGTAAAGTTGTTGAGGTAATAATCCGGCAGGGCAGGCCTCAACACATAAACCACAACGAATACAGGCTTCTTCTGTAGTTTTTGGCTCCATTTCCTGTATAGAAGGAGCAAGTATACAGTTGCTGATTTTGACGATGGGGACATTCAAGTCAGGCAGAGTAAAACCCATTAACGGGCCACCCATAACGACCATCTGCTCTGACTGAGGAATAAACCCGGCCTGTTGCAACAGAAACTGAACCGGTGTTCCTAAGCGTGCCCAGAAATTACCGGGTGAAGCAACAGCTTCTCCTGTCAGGGTAACCACGCGCTCAATCAATGGTTCCCCATCAATAATAGCCCGTTTAATAGCCACCACAGTACCGACATTCTGCATCAGGGTACCAATATCAGAAGAGCGGCCACCAGACGGGACTTCCTTGCCTGTCAGTATCTTGGTTAGCTGCTTTGCTCCACCGGAAGGGTATTTTGTCGGAATGACACGCACGGCAATCGATTTATCACCTTGCAGGGCAAGATTCAGAGCGCTGATCGCTTCTGGTTTGTTATCTTCGATACCAATCAGAACCTGCTTCGGATTAAGCAGATGCATCAGAATGCGGATGCCTTCAATGATTTCGCTGGCATGTTCCTGCATCAGGCGATCATCTGCTGTGATATAAGGTTCACATTCGGCTGCATTGATGATCAATGTGTTGATGTAGTTCCCGCCACCTTTCAATTTTGCCGCTGTCGGAAACCCTGCTCCGCCAAGGCCAGCAATACCTGATGCATGAATACGTTGTAGTAAAGTATCAGCATCAAGGGATGTGTAATCTAAGGTTTTAACTTGTTCGCACCATTGATCTTGACCATCCGGTAGCAAACGGACGCATAATTCTTTCAGACCCGATGGGTGAGCTGTAACACAGGGTTCAATGGCTGTGATCGTACCGGAAGTTGAAGCATGAACAGGGACGGTTCTACCAGAACCCTGTGTCAGTGGCTGGCCCTTCAATACTTTATCTCCGGCTTTTACCAGCAACTCTCCCTCCGGGCCAATATGCTGCTGGAGGGGAATAATTAATTCCTCTGGTAACGGAGCATAGCGTAATGGTGTCCGGCTGGATTGCAGCTTCATTTCCGGCGGATGGATGCCACCATCGAAATCCCATATTTTGTTTTCGTTGGTAAGCAAATTGAATAGGTTAAACATTGACTTTAACCTCAACAGGCTTAACAGATGACATAAACAAAGAATTTGGTTCAGCAGGAATATTTTTGACCGGAATGGAATTCAAATCCCATTTCCAGTTGGATGTGGTAGTGGCTACAGGGATCATCGTGATGCAATCGGTCGGGCATGGGGCGACACATAAATCGCAGCCAGTGCAGAGATCTTCAACTACGGTATGCATTGCGCGGTTTGCACCGATAATTGCATCAACAGGACAGGCCTGAATACACTTTGTGCAGCCTATGCAGTTTTCTTCATCAATAAAAGCAACTTTTCTGGCCGGGTTTTGTATGCTTTCATCGCCATCCAGCGGTTGTGGATCAACGCCGAGCAATTCAGACATTTTGAGCATCACTTGCTCTCCGCCCGGAGCACATTTGTTGATCATCTCTCCATTGTTGATAACCGCCTCGGCATAAGGGCGGCAGCCCGGATAACCACATTGCCCACACTGACTTTGTGGCAACAGATTATCAACTTTTTCAACTATTGGATCTTCTTCCACCTTAAAACGGCGAGCAGCAAAACCCAGAATTAATCCAAAAATTAACCCGAGTACACTGAGTACGCCGACAGCAATCCATAAAGATATCATCAGAATTTCACCAAACCACTAAAGCCCATAAATGCAAGGGACATTAACCCTGCAGTGACAAGCCCTATCGATGAACCACGAAAAGGGGCAGGTATATTGGCAACAGCCAGACGTTCACGAATGGCGGCAAAGAGCACCATGACAAGTGAAAACCCGGCCGCAGCACCGAAACCATATACAGCAGACTGTAAAAAGTTATGCGATTGATTAACATTCAGCAGAGCTACGCCGAGTACAGCACAGTTTGTTGTTATCAGAGGCAGGAAAATGCCTAATAAACGGTAGAGTGAGGGGCTGGTTTTACGGACAGCTAACTCAGTGAACTGAACGACAACAGCAATTACAAGAATGAAACTTAGTGTGCGTAAATAAACCAAATCCAATGGAATAAGAATATAAGTATTTACCAGCCATGAACTGATGGAGGCAAGCGTCAGAACAAATGTGGTCGCCATTCCCATACCAATAGCGGTTTCAAGCTTTTTTGAAACACCCATAAACGGACATAGGCCCAAAAACTTCACTAAAACGAAGTTATTGACCAGAACCGTGCCAATAAATAACAGAAGGTATTCAGTCATTGCTATACCTGAAAATAAGATTATTTGATGAAAATAATATAGTCGTGAAAGTGACAGAAACTCCCCACGTTGCGGTGAGGCAAGTGGGGCAATGATAACAACCAATTGTGGGGGATGTTATCGATCTTGTGTGAAAGTCATTTTTACCCGATAAGAGCGCTTAATATAAGGAACAAAAACAGCAGCCGCTAATAGTGACCAAAGTAATGAGCTGACTGCAAGTTCGTCAGAAATGGGGGAGAATGCAAAAGCTTTGACAGCAATAAGTACTGAAAGTGTCAGCCAGATGATAAAAATACGCGGGAACCGTTTTGAACGAATAAAAAGCAATTTTAATACCCAAAGCGTAAAACACCACATAATAGCCGTGGTTAATACGGATATATACCATTGGACTGCGAAATCGCCACCTATTCGATGAATTAACGTACTTTGATAGGAATAGGTTATTCCATATAACACTAACATTGTACTGGCAGCAATAAATGTCATGACTAAATAAGCAGCAGGGGCTAATAGCCAACCATTAATACGGTAATAATCATTGGATTGATACATACAAAACATTCTCTCCATGATGGGTATTCAAATATAAAAAAGATAGTAACACAGGAAGTAAGATTATTTGCTAATGAGTCACCGCAGGTGATATTTTTTTATCCTTTTTGTAAATGTTGAGAGGTCATTATGAGTCATCTTCTGAAGGTTGGTCTGGTTGGATATGGTTATGCCAGTAAAACGTTTCATGCGCCATTGATTGCGGGAACGCCGAATGTAGAATTAGTTGCTATTTCCAGCAGTGATGCCGAAAAAGTCAAAAAAGACTGGCCGGACATGAATGTTGCTTCTTCTCCAGAAGCATTATTTAACGATCCTGACATTGATCTTATTGTGATCCCAACGCCTAACGATACACATTTCCCATTAGCACAAAAAGCGTTGGCCGCCGGAAAGCATGTTGTGGTCGATAAGCCTTTCACGATTACGGTGGCAGAAGCCGAAGCCCTCAAAAAACAGGCAGAAGAGGCTAATTTATTATTATCGGTATTTCATAATCGTCGCTGGGATTCGGGTTTTCTGACAGTTCAGTCACTACTGAAAGACAATGTGTTGGGCGAATTAAAGTATTATGAATCTCATTTTGACCGTTATCGCCCGGCTGTACGTCAACGCTGGAGAGAGGCGGCAGGCGCAGGCAGTGGGATTTGGTATGATTTAGGCCCTCATTTGTTGGATCAAGCGGTGCAACTTTTTGGCAAACCTCAGGCCATTACAACCGATTTGGGCATAATACGTCCAAATGCTGAAACTGCTGATTACTTCCATGCTCAGTTAAAATACCCTACGCTGAAAGTTGTATTACATGCATCAATGCTTGTTGCCGCAGAATCTCCTATTTATACCTTACATGGTATGTCTGGCAGTTACGTAAAATATGGTTTAGATACACAGGAAGATTGTCTGAAGGCCGGAGAAAGCCTGACACAAGAAAATTGGGGATATGATGCGCGTGATGGTCATGTGACAGTGTCACAAAATGATAATCTGATTACGCAGACTGTTCCTAATTTACCGGGTAATTATGGCGCGTATTATGCTGCTGTCCGTGATGCTATTTTGGCGGGAAAACCGAATCCTGTGACGGCGGAGGAAGCTATCCTGATTATGAAACTGATTGAAGCAGGTGAAAAATCAGCGAAAGAACAACGTACAGTAGTTATCGATTGACTGATTTAGTGATGGAGTAATCCTAAGGCAAGAGGTAGGGTACTGATGAATTGGTTGCAAAAATTAAAAATAGATCCTTTTCTGTTAACACTGCTTACTGTGGTCATGATTGCATCGTTTTTTCCCTGTGAAGGGGAAGTGAAAACGTGGTTCCAGTACCTGACTACGGCAGCCATTGCACTGTTATTTTTTATGCATGGAGCCAAACTTTCGCGTGATGCCATTCTGGCGGGAATAGGGCACTGGCGTTTACATCTGGTTATCTTTCTGAGCACGTTTGTTTTGTTTCCTGTACTGGGTATGGGGTTACATTTCATTGTGCCGGAATGGATGTCACCGTCTGTTTACATGGGGTTTCTGTATCTTTGTGCATTACCAGCCACGGTGCAGTCAGCCATCGCTTTTACCTCCGTTGCCAAAGGCAATGTTGCTGCAGCAATATGCAGTGCTTCTGCTTCCAGCTTACTGGGAATATTTCTCTCACCTCTACTTGTCGGTTATCTTATCCAGACGCATGATGGTGGAAGCCATCCTGATACATGGCAGGCGATAAAAGATATTATCCTGCAATTGATGGTACCTTTTATTGTTGGCCATTTGTCACGTCCATTGATTGCTAATTGGGTCGAAAAGCATAAAAAACTGGTTAATATCACCGATCGCTCATCTATTTTGCTGGTGGTTTATGTTGCATTCAGCGAAGCCGTTGTCGAAGGAATCTGGTATAAAATTGATGCTTACTCACTGATAATGATCGGTATTGTCTGCTGTGTTCTGCTTGCTGTGGTATTAACCATCAATGTATACAGTTCACGCTTACTAGGGTTCAGTAAAGAAGATGAAATAACAATCGTTTTTTGTGGTTCGAAGAAAAGCCTTGCCAATGGTGTGCCGATGGCAAATGTGCTATTTCCGGCCGCAATGGTGGGCATTATGCTGTTGCCACTGATGATATTCCATCAAATCCAGCTGATGGTTTGTGCTGTACTCGCCAATCGATATGCCAGACGTTCAAAAAAGGTCTAATTGTTCAAAAAAGGCAGAGTAATTTCTGCCTTTATACCCTCATATCATCAGCCTGATATAAGCTTAAACCGTCTGTTAACGGTTTGCGACTTTCATTCTTAATGCCTGTTTTTCCGCTTCGCTGAGGAATGCAGTTTCCAGACCATTTATCTGTGCCAGTCGGATCTGCTCTGGTGACAAGCCTGCGGCAGGGGCGGCAACATGGTATTCATGGCGAATTTCAATTCCTTCAACAGCCGGATCATCAGTATTGATGGATGCCGGAATGCCATGTTCAAGGAACTTTTTCAGTGGGTGAGCAGATAAAGCGCTGACAGTGCTGGTTTGCAGGTTTGATGTCAGGCAGGATTCAATACCAATACGGTGCTCTGCCAAATAATCCATCAGTGCCGGATCGGTAATGGCTTTAACACCATGACCAATTCGGGTTGCTCCCAGTTCACGAATCGCGTGCCAGATACTTTCTGCACCTGCTGCTTCTCCGGCGTGTACGCTGATATTCCAGCCTGCATCACGGGCCTGAATAAAGTGTTGTTCAAATAAATGCCCGGGGAAACCCAGCTCATCACCCGCTAAATCCATTGCAGTAATATATTGCTTATGAGCGAGCAGACCGGCTAATTCCTCAGAGCAGGCTTTTTCTCCGAATGTTCTGCTCAGAATACCAATCAGACGGATTTGGATATCGTGCTGCTTGCTGGCGGAATGAATGCCATCGATGACGGCTTCCACGACTCCCTCAACAGGAAGCTGGTGTTTCATCGCCATATAATAAGGAGAGAAGCGCAGCTCAGCATAATCCAGACCGGCATTAACGGCATCTTCTACGTTTTCTACAGCAACGCGGCGACAGGCATCCAAATCAGCCAGTACAGTAACGCCCCAGTCAAGTTTTTGCAGGAAACTGACGAGGTCTGGCTCGCTTTCAATGATCTGAACATGAGGACGCAGAGCTTCCAGCTCATAGGCAGGAAGAATGATATTGTGTTGACGACCAAGATCCAGAATCGTTTCGGGACGAATGTTACCGTCAAGGTGGCGGTGTAAATCGGTCAGCGGAAGCTGTGTATCAATCATTTTTTATCCTTTTTGTTTTACTAAAGTTATCATAAAAAGTATACAAAAAAGCCAGTCAACGCATTGACTGGCAATGAAAGTACTATCTATCGGTTTTTTTACGATGTTTTCGCTGTTTAGGCTTCTCCAGCCTCAGCATGTACTTTCTTATAGAGAACCTTGATAGGGTTTTGTGTTACTCAGCTGCAGGAAGACTAGCTTCACCATCATGCTGATTTTGCTCATCGGCATCATCATAGGAGTCGATGAGGTTATGATCAAGCAGGAATTGATGCAGGTTGAACTCTTCACCGTTAAATTTGACTTTGTCATCGGCATAATTGAGATTCATGTCAATGGAGTCATCAGTATGGGTAAACAAATTAAGTGCCGTAGCCTGTGCTTCAATCATTTGCACAACACTTTTTCCTGTAGCATCGGCTGCTTCCCTGTTTTCACCCTTGACCATCGCAGACAGAGCGATAGATTCTGTCAGCATTGGTTTTGATAGCTTAATGTCAAGTGAGAAGTTTTTGATCAGACTACGAATGATTTCTTCTTGATTACTATTCTGTAGCTTACTGAAATCGCCAGGAAGGTTATTCAGAGTCGTTGTGAAGTTAGCTGTACTTTCGCCTTTGCTATTTTTGAAGCTAAGAGTTTCGAGGGTGAATGTTGGATTATGTTGCAGCAACGCTGGCAAGTTTTCCATCAGCGCAGCATCTGTAATCTGAGAATATTTTTCTATATCAAAAGAATTCATTGTTTTGAAGAGAGCTTCATAAGTTGCCCGGTCTACCTTACTGTAGGCTTGATTATCAAGATGGTACATGCCTAACACAAATTTAGCTGAACCAAAATCCTGGTTTTTAACTTTGATGCCATCAACGGTAAGAGAATATTTTCCATCCAGATTGTTCTTTTCACCTTCAGTAAAGGTAGAAAATGATTTGATACCGTTAATGGACATCATATCTTCACCAAATCCACTCAGGCTCACTTCGTCTATGTTTGATGAAGTGTCACCAAGATAGACACCAAATTGGTTTTTTTTACTATTAAATGAAAAGCTTAAATTTTTCATTTTAAATTCGGTGTTTTGCTGAGAAGGCTGAATAAATTTTATTTCATCGCTTTTTCCTGTGGATGTAATTTCACTGAAATCCTTATTAGTATCTACAGTTAGATCTGCGCCTGAAATGACCCAATGGAGGCCTTCTTCAGTGGTGTAATCAACAGGAATAACATTGATACCAAAAGATAAATTACCATCATACGCGACACGGGTATCAACATTAAGTAAGGATTTATTTTTGGTGATTTCGAACAGTTCTTTCAGTAATTCACCGTCTTTTAGTTCGGAATGGATTGATGCTAATTTAGGGCTAAATTTAAATTTAGCAATATCGGAAAGAGGGAAAGGCCCATGCTCAATATTGGATGCGATAACAATGCCTTCTTTCTTATCAAGTTTGCTAGTAAGAGCAAGTTGGACATCCGTGCTAAAGATGCCGCGTTTCACATCTTTTTTCTGCAACTCCAATCCAAGGTCTGGCATTTTTTCGGCCAGTTTTGTATTTGCTTTTTGGAGTGCTGCATCCATACGCGCTTCAACTTGTTTCCCTGTGTACCAGGACGCGCCTGTCCACGCTGCCCCTAAAGCAACAATAACACCTACAGCTACTAGCGATTTTTTCATGTGGGAATTCCATCCTTTTTTGCGCATACGGCATTATTGCCATATGCGATATGTCTTTGTGTAAAAAATAGTTGTTAATTGTATAGATTAACTAGAGAAATTTTAATCACTTTTCAATAAAAGTGTGATTAACTACTGATGGGTAACTTTGTAACTATATGAATCACAATTATTTATTAGATACTAAGGCCAATTTCCCATTACCATAAATAGTTACATTTTTCTCTGCCGCGGCTAAGAAGATGGATTCACCAGCATATAATTTCAGTTCCTGCTCAGCAGACTTGACTGTAATCTGACCGCCAGAACAAAATAGAACCGATGCGGAATCATTTTCCAGTGTTATCGGCTGCCCTGAAACAGCATAAATAGAAAAATGAAAATCGTTGACTGGAACAGAATAATTCAGAGCTTCTTTTTCTTGTGTTGGGATAGTTAACAAGGTGGCAGCAGGTTTAGAGGTAAACTCCAGATTTGCCATTAATTCAGGAACATCGATATGTTTGCTGGTTAAGCCGGCGCGAAGGACATTATCTGAATTTGCCATAACTTCTAATGCAACACCTTCAAGATAAGCATGAGGAGTGCGGGCATAGAGAAACATGGCCTGACCCGGTTGTAATTCCACAATATTGAGCAGGAGAGGAGTAAACAGACCATTATCGTCGGGATAAAATTCTGTCATTTTTTTAATCGTTTCCCATGGCTCTCCCTGACGGCTATTCAATGCAGATTTCAATACTGCAAGCGCTAAACTTTTCTGTTTACCCTGCATATTGAGCAGTTGAGCAAAAAGGAACGATAAACCCTGCTCGGTAGGGTGTTGAATAAATGGCTGGATATCGGGATGTGCGTTCGAGACATAACTCAGTAACTCAGTTATTTCTGATAAAGGCCGGAAAGCATTCATCGCTCTGAATGGAGTCAGCGCATACACTAATTCAGGCTTATGGTTATCATCTTTATAATTACGCTGGGGTGAATCCAGAGGAATACCCGCAGCATTTTCTCTGGCAAAACCTTTTTCTGCCGATGATTTATCCGGATGAACCTGAATAGAAAGTGGCTGAGCTGCGCACAAGACTTTAAATAAAAAGGGTAGCCGCCCGAACTGCGTGGCGACTTTTTTACCCAGATATTTTTCCGGGTCCTGAGCGATAAGCTGATTTAGGGCAATAGGCTGGCCCGTTTCAGGATCAGCTACCTGAGAACTGCATTTGGGATGTGCGCCCATCCATAGCTCTGCCATAGGCTGATTATCCGGATTCGCGATACCATAAATATCGGTCAGTGCGGTTGTACTTCCCCAATCATAATGTTGGATTTGGTTGGTCATTTTCAGCATGGCGGATTTCCTTGTAATAAAAAAACTTATTTATACAACAACTTTATATGACAACAATACAATAAACACGATTAGGTCGCATTATCGATAATAAATTTATGGCATTATAAAGAGATGCCGATTAATTTATCTGCACTGTTGGGTGAGTTAAAAACAGTTGGATCCGGCGTATTCAATTATTCTGTGTGCTAAGGAGATAGTAATGGCAGCCACTCGCATTGAAAAAGACTCAATGGGACCTATCGAAGTACCTGCTGACCAATTATGGGGAGCGCAAACTCAGCGCTCACTGGAGCATTTCCGCATTTCTCAGGAAAAAATGCCTGTTGCATTGATTCATGCTCTTGCGTTAACCAAGCAGGCCGCGGCCAGTGTTAATATGGATCTGGGCCTTTTACCTAAGGAACGCGGTGATGCAATTATCGCTGCGGCGAAAGAGGTGTTGGAAGATAAACACCCGACAGAATTCCCTCTCGCTATCTGGCAGACGGGTTCTGGCACTCAAAGTAACATGAACATGAATGAAGTGCTGGCAAACCGTGGTAGTGAGATCCTTGGTGGTCAAAGAGGTAATGAACGCCTGATCCACCCTAATGATGATGTTAACAAGAGCCAAAGCTCTAATGACGTCTTCCCGACAGCAATGCACGTTGCGGCAGTTATCGCATTACGTGAGCACCTGTTGCCTGAGCTGAACGTTCTGCAAAAAACGCTGGCAGATAAAGCCGAAGCATTTAAAGATATCGTAAAAATTGGCCGTACTCACCTACAGGATGCGACCCCACTGACTTTAGGTCAGGAAATTTCAGGCTGGGCAGCAATGCTGGCTCATAACCTGAAACACATCGAAAACAGCATCCCTCATGTTTGTGAACTGGCGCTGGGCGGAACGGCGGTTGGTACAGGTCTGAATACTCACCCTGAATATGCCGTTCGTGTTGCGAAAAAAATCGCTGAATTATCCGGTCAGCCTTTTATCACTTCACCAAACAAATTTGAAGCATTAGGCACTTGTGATGCACTGGTTCATTCTCATGGTGCACTGAAAGGTCTGGCTTCATCATTGATGAAAATTGCCAACGATGTTCGCTGGTTGGCTTCCGGACCTCGCTGTGGTATCGGTGAAATTTCTATCCCTGAAAATGAGCCGGGTAGCTCCATTATGCCGGGTAAAGTAAACCCGACTCAGTGTGAAGCTATGACTATGCTGTGCGCTCAGGTTATGGGTAACGATGTGGCTGTCAATATTGGTGGTGCGTCCGGTAACTTTGAACTGAACGTATTCCGTCCAATGGTCATTCATAACTTCTTGCAGTCCGTCCGTCTGTTAGCTGATGGTATGCGTAGCTTCAATGAGCATTGTGCAATTGGAATTGAGCCTAATCGTGAGCGCATTACTCAGTTGCTGAATGAATCTCTGATGCTGGTAACTGCTCTGAATACTCATATTGGTTATGACAAAGCAGCAGAAATTGCTAAAAAAGCACATAAAGAAGGCCTGACTCTGAAACAATCAGCAATGCAGTTGGGTTACCTGACTGAAGCTGAATTTGACGCTTGGGTTCGTCCGGAAGATATGGTTGGTAGTATGAAGTAACTCTTGCCTATTAATGGCTGATGTGGAACCGGAGGTTTTTCCTCCGGTTTTTTGTTTATATTTCCCGATAAAGATGTAAACGGGGAATTATTCGCTCAAGCGGCTTAGCTTTGGGTTTGTGGCGGTATTTGATTGTATTGGCGTTATAATTTGGTAGTGAGCCTACTTTGGGGGTTACGCCACGATCTTTTGTATAAAAAGCGATGATGGGGAGAGGGCAGGCATATTGAACCTGTTTTTGTATTTCTGAATACCAGACTCGTGCGATAGGCTGTACTTTTACTGGTCGTTTAATTTTCAAAACCACATCATCAGGCAATTTCTTAATATCGGTGATTTCCAATGCGACCAATGCAGTCCACTGATCGCTGGAGTAGGGTGGGACTGCACGACCGGAATTATAACTCTTTTCCAGCCTTTCCAGAATTTGTTGTTTTGTTACTTTATTAATGATGTTTTTATTGGCCCAGCCAAAGTTGATAGTATCCGGATCTACGAGTGGAGTAATCGTTCGATAGGCATTTAAGGTAATTAAACCGCGTAAATGATCATGAACGAATTCAAACCGCTGTTCTTTGCTGACGCCTGATTCCTTAGTTACTATATTTTCCAGCTCTGTTTTTAACTCGTTGATTTCATCAATAACACTCATGGCCGCTTTATATTGTTGCTGGCTGACAGAAAAACACAATGCGCCCGGTAATCGGCTTGCGGCTTTGCTGCTGATATTGGGATGATTATGATGTATGAATAACTTCTGGTAAAACCGTAAACCTAAGTTAAGGGCATCTTCACCCTGTAGAGGAGTGACTTTAATTTCAGTAACCTGTTCATGTTCATCGCCTTTTTCAATTTGTGGCAATTGGAATACCCGGGCATCAATAAGGGGATATTTCATCAACAGTTCAGCCAATTCAGCTAATTTTTTTTCCTGTTTTTTAAAGCAAGAAGTAAGTGACTCTATTGAAAGGTATTTATTCATATTCGAATGCTCACACTTGTATTCTAGTGGATTTTCTTAAATTTAGTTACAACATACTTATTAAAATACAAAAAATCCAGTGCAACTATCAATAACAGAAGAAAATAAAGCTAAATAGGGAAGTTTATGGCAAATTATCTTTTAAATTGGCTATTGCTAATTATTTCTACATTATGGTAAAAGCTAAAAATAGATGCTTGCTATCTTTGTGTGATTACTTCGCTCTTGGGAGAGTTTTTTTGAAATCGGTTGGGTAAAGCGCTCTTCATTTTTTAAAGCGTATGAGAAAATTTTATTTTTTATGGACGTTATTCTGGGGTGGTTTGATATGAATAAATTGATTAAGCCAGTGAATTCTTTTAATAAAATTATTGATGCATTATTACCTTCCTCTGAAGAAATTTTATCAGATTTACCAACGCAAGGTTCATTAATTAAAATTGAGAATGAATTTGCCAAGTTCTTTTTATTAGTGCAGGGATATGTGAACATACGCAGAGTAGAAGATAATTTAATTATTTCGACTGTTTTTTCTCCTTATATCTTAGGGTTATCTTTTTATTCTGGTTCAGAAACCTATTATTCTATCGAGCTTGGCCCTGATTGTAAGATATATCAATTACCTCGTATTAGTGCATTGAATGCTATAAAAAAACATGATCTTTACAGAGAGTGGATGAGAGTGATTTCATATAAAATGGCATTCCTATATGCCAGAGATATGAGTATATTCCGTCACGGCGCTAAAGATATAGTATGTAGTCTATTATCTCGTCTTATCACGTTACCTAATGAATTCAGAGAAAATATCTCAGCTATTAAATATATAGAACAGCGATGTACACTTTCGCGCAGTTGTATTCAGCGCATATTAGCTTCTCTGAAAAAAAGTAAAAATATTGAGATTATTGATGGTTATTTAGTAAAGGTTATTTTTTTGCCAACAGAATCATATTATTAATAATCATATCTATCTTTTTTTTAAGTCACTTTTTTATTGGCTACACTCAACAATAATCGTTTTTATAACATATGATTATCTATATTTCTCTGGATCTTGAGAGAGTTCTGCCTCTCAAGATCCACTGGATATATTTTATTATGCTGCTAGTTTATTGAGCTTCATACCTATATAAAAAGCTATTATTGTTAATAATGAAATAAAAATAGCAACACCGTTCCATTGATAGTAAAACCAAAATACTCCACCTAATGTTCCTGATATACTCGAACCCGCATAATAACAGAACAGATAAAGTGATGAAGCCTGTGCTTTGGCTCGTTTAGTTCTTACGCCTATCCATCCACTGGCTACGGTATGAGCGGCAAAGAAGCCCATTGTCAAAATTGTCATACCGAGGAACAAAGCCCAGAGAGAGGAAAAAACCATGATTAAATTACCAATCAGCATCATACTGATCGCAATGAGTAACACCTTTCCTCGTCCATGCTTATTCAATAATGAGCCGGCTTTTGTTGCACTGTAAACACCTGTCAGATAAACAACAGATAATAATCCCACTACTGTCTGGCTCAAATGATAGGGAGCATCTAATAACCGATAGCCAATATAGTTAAACATTGTGATAAAGCTTCCCATCAATAAGAAAGCTTCGGCGAATAAAAGGGGCAATCCTTGATCGCGGAAATGTAATTTCAGATTAATAAATAATGTCTTAGGCTTGAGAGAACTGGATTTAAAATGTTGGGAGGAAGGAAGCATCACCCAAAATACGATAGCGGCAATAAGTGAAAATGAACCTAATAAAATGACAGCAAGATGCCAGGAATAATAATCTGTCATTACACCGGTTACTAATCGTCCGCTCATTCCACCAAATGAATTTCCACTGATATAAAGTCCAATCGATAAGGCTGCGCAACTCGGATGAATTTCTTCACTGAGATAAGTCATTGCAACGGCTGCTACGCCGCTTAAAGACAAACCTACCAAAGCCCGGATAATTAAAAAACCATACCAGCTGGTAGTCATGCTACTTAAAAGTGTAAGTAAGGAAGCGAAAATCAGAGAGATAGCTATCACATTTTTACGACCAATTGCATCAGACAGAGGGCCAGTGATCAATAATCCCAGTGATAACATGCCAGTAGATAATGAGAGAGCTAAGCTGCTGTTAGCTGGTGAAACTGAAAACTCTTTCGATAAGATAGGTAATATAGGCTGGATGAAGTAAAGCAGGGCAAAAGTTGCTAATCCGACCGCAAAAAATGACAAAGTAACACGTAGGTAGGCAGGGTCGCTGCTCTGTATATAACCACTATGTTCCCTATAACGAACTTCTTTTTCAGTATCTCGTGTAACATCAGCACCTACTGAATCTCTACTGATATCAGAGATTGTACCCATTCTACTTCCTTAAAATCCCTTCATTCAGGATTTATACTAAGAGGCTAAAAAAACGTTAATGTTTTGTTTCATAAAAAGGTTCCGGAACAAGAGTAAGAAGTTGTCAATATTTTGTCTAATATATTAATAATAATAAATGATATTTTTAACATATCAATTGACGGAAGATGATGAATATTAATATAGAATTAAGGCACTTACGTTATTTTATTGCGGTTGCAGAAGAACTGCATTTTGGGCGTGCAGCAGAGCGACTGAACATTTCACAGCCTCCATTAAGCCAGCAAATCCAGTCCCTTGAAGCCAATATTAAAGCCAAATTGCTGGCACGTAATAATCGTACAGTTACCCTGACACCAGCTGGTCATATGTTCCTCAAAGAGGCCTATCAGATATTATCTCAGGTTGATGCTGCGGCAACTAAAGCAGCCAGAATGCAGCAGGGTGAATTAGGCGAAATATCAATCGGTTTCACATCTACCACACCTTTTATGCATAAAGTGGCGCTTAGCTTACGTCAGTTTCGGGAACGTTACCCTGATGTATCGGTTCACATGCACCAGATGAACACCAAAACTCAGATTGCTCCATTGCAGACTGGTCGGATTGATATCGGGATCATGCGCAATACGTTATTACCTGATAATTTGCAGCACCGGCTATTGTTTCGTGAACGCTTTATGCTCGCTGTGTACGATGGCCATCCTTTACTGGAGTGTGTAAACGAAGGGATCACAATAAAAATGTTATCTGAATACCCTTTGGTTTTTTTCGAGCGGGATGTGGGAACGGCTCTATATGATGAAATTATTGCTTTGTTTATCAGTGCCGGAGTATCTCCGATGATTTCACAGGAAGCAGGCGAAGCGATGACTATACTTGGCCTTGTTGCCGCTGGTTTGGGAATTAGTATTGTTACGGAATCATTTATACGGATGAAAATCGATGGGGTGCAATATATTCCGTTAGCTCATACGTCGGTTCACTCTGAAGTTTGGCTGGTTAACCATAAAAAACGGCAGAACAATCCGGCAGTAGAGCGGTTAACTGATCTATTGCTCTCAAATATCTACAGTTGACAGAGAGTAGTTAAACAAACGTAACAATCACGAGAAATTCGTGTGAAAGATCACATTTTTGTTCTAAACGGATATCTTCAAATTTAAACAACGACATAATCATTACTAATTATTTAGAGGTGTAAATTAAATAGCGGGAGGCTCAGTGAGTATAGACGTACAACCAAGCCATGTTGACCAAATCAAACAGATTAATCTTGGTCTGGTTTACGGTCTGATAGATCAATATGGGCCTATTTCACGTATTGCACTTTCTAAAAAATCTCAGTTAGCACCTGCCAGTATTACAAAAATTACCCGAGAACTGTTCGATGCTCACTTAGTGAAAGAAGTTGAATTTCCTGATCTAGGGTTTCGTGGGCGTCCAGCAATCGGGTTAAAAACCGACAGCAAAGGGTGGCAATTTTTATGTATACGGATCGATAAAGATAGCACTGTATTTGGGCTTAGGGATTTGGGCAATAATCTTATTGTTGAAGAAGAGTTATCCTTATCTGCTTCTGAAAACCAGTCTTTTCTGAATTGCCTTTCTGAGCTGATCGATAATTTTTTTTTCCGGCATCAATCCCACCTCGAGCGTTTAACGGCTATCAGTGTGACCACAAACGGGATTATTGACCCGATTAATGGAGTTATTCATAACTCGCCGCATTACAGTATCCAGAACCTTCCTCTCAGCACATTTTTATACCGACGTATCGGCGTGCCGGTTTTTTTGCAGCATGGCATTACTGCATGGACAATAGCTGAATCTTTATATGGTGCAGGGAAGGGTTGCCAGAACATTATTCAGGTTGTTATTGATGATAACGTTGGTGTTGGCATTATGATCGCCGGGAAAATGCTCCATGCAGGAAATCAGAGTGTTGTTGAGATTGGGCATACTCAGGTCGAACCTGATGGTGAGCGTTGCTATTGTGGCAATACGGGCTGTCTGGAAACTGTTGTCGGTATTAAAAATATTTTGCTGAAAGCTCGAGAATTAGCCAGCCAATACCCTGGTTCATTAATATCTCCGGCAACACCTCTGACAGTGGAATTGCTTTGTCTGGCTGCTAATCAGGGTGATCCTCTGGCAACAGAGATTATCCAGAATGTAGGGGAAAGAATAGGGCAAATCATGGCGATTATGGTCAATATCTTCAATCCAGATAAGATATTGATTGGTTCACCGCTAAACGAGGCGAAACATATTCTTTATCCTGTTATTCAACAGAAAATAACGCAGCTTTCACTCCCCGGATATAGTCAAAGAGTCAATATAGCAGCGACCGCATTTGCCAATTCAGGAACCTTACCAGCCGCATCATTGATCAAGCAATCCTTGTACAGTGGTCATTTACTGCTCGAAATTATGCAGGGATAGCACACATCAGGCAAAACATTGAGCTAACGCAATCCCTATCTCAAACATATCACCTAAACTTCAACTCAGTTCTCTAGTTACAGCAAAGAGTAACCAGTCTAATCGGTTATTACGGAAATAAATTTATGTTAACGCGCTTATTTGTTACAGGCACGGATACCAATATCGGTAAAACGGTTGTTACCCGCGCATTACTGCAGTTCTTTAATAATGAAAAGGAAATTGCTGTAGGGTATGAACCTATAACAGGGGAAGGAACTTCGGTTGATTTTGCTCAAATGACTGATTGTCTTAATAAGCTGAGTCATAAGGCAGATCGTGTGATTGTTGACGGAAATGGTGGCTGGCGGGCGTTATTACAAGATAATTCTTTCTATTCTGACTGGGTTGTGAGAGAAAAACTACCCGTAATTTTAGTTGTAGGTATTCAAACCGGGTGTGTTAATCATGCTATTTTGACTGCACAATCCATTATCAGTGATGGTGTGCCATTGCTTGGTTGGATAGCCAATCGCATTAATCCCGGTTTAGCACATTACGCTGAAGTACTGGAAAGGTTACGTTGTCACATACCAGCACCTCAACTGGGTGAAATTCCTTATCTATTAAGGCCAGAAGAGCGGGAATTATCTCATTATCTGGATAGCACTGTTATATCGACATTTGATCATCTGTGAATACAAGAAGGGAGTGCCACTGTGTTCACTCCCTTCTTGTGAAGTAATTACTTTTGGCGATAGATTAGTGAGTGGACTGGCTTTCGTCATTAGTGTGAAGAAGTCGGGTATAAATAATTTTCTGTTTGCCACGGTTACAGCTTCCAACGACTTTCTCACCACTGTTAACCACTTGATCATTATCGATAACTTCAAGCTTAAAGTTTGCTTGTTTAACACCGTTGTTAATAATTTTCTGCGCTATTTGCTCTTTTAGAACATCACATGTCACAACTTTATTTGTCACTACATTGGATTGCGGATTTTGATCTTGTGATGCCTGAGTTACAAAAGATGTAGCTGCAGTCATTAAAATAGCCCCGGTTAGTAAGAATTTTCTCACCTTATCTCCTTGTTTTATTGGTATGGGTATAGCCTATTCAGGATTAATAGGGCGACCTGTATTCACATCCAGACAGCGCTTTGTTTTTGGTTCCCAATAAGCATTCAGGTTGAAGTTTTTCAAACAAGCATCCTCATTGTCAACGTCATTCTCATATTCTTCAAATCTCTTTTCTTTGCGTTTATTAATTTTATTACGCAAATCACGTTGTGAGTTCCACTCTTCTCTATCCTGTCTGGCGGTCTCTCTGGTCATAGAGTTCTCACCACCACCATTAATAATGACGCAGTTATCTGATGTGCAAGGATTAGATCTGGATAGCGCAGGAGTCTGCCAAAATAGCAGTAATAGAAGGGCAATGGCAGGGAAGTACTTGGCTATTAAGGGATGATGAATATTCATGCTTTAACCTCTCTCACAAAGTATTCATGAATGATACCCGAAATAATTGAAACCTGTTTTAAAGAGTCGCCTTATTATTTCGGGTATAAAATAACACCTATACCATTACCCATTGGTCAACAGATTAAATTTTTAAGCTCTGTGTATACTCAGGCCTGCAAATGTCTGGCAAACAGGCATCATTTCTAATGTATTGATATTGACGCGACCCGGCAGGTTAGCAACCCAGAATACAGCTTCTGCAATATCATCTGCAGTCAGTGCATCTGCGCCTTCATAGGTTTTATTCACTTTTTCACCATCACCTTTAAAGCGAACCTGAGAAAACTCCGTTCCTCCGACCAAACCCGGTTCAATATCTGTAACCCGAACTTTCTTCCCTTGTAAATCAGCACGAAGACCCAGACTGAACTGTTTTACAAATGCTTTAGTAGCACCGTAAACGTTACCGCCCGCATATGGCCAGCTTGCTGCGACTGAACCAATATTAATAATATGACCGTGATTCATTTTTACCATGTTAGGTAGTAAGGCGCGGGTCATATTCACTAAGCCTTTTGTATTGGTATCAATCATAGTTTCCCAATCATCAGGGTTAGCCTGATGAGCGGGCTCCAGCCCTAATGCAAGACCGGCATTATTCACGAGAATATCGATATTACGTAAGTTATCGGGCAAATCCTGCATAACTTTCTCTATTGCAGCACGATCCCTCACATCCAGTTGTACAGGATAAAAATTTTCACCTAATTCTTCCCTTAATTTATCCAGACGTTCTTTGCGACGCCCGGTAGCAATAACGATGGAACCGTTTTCAATAAATTTTCGGGCAATCACTTCACCAAAGCCAGCTGTTGCTCCAGTCACAAAAACAATCATAGTCGTCCCCTTTTACCGATGATTAACTAATTTTCCTATTTAACTATTAATTAGAGAAAGTTATTTATCTTTAGTCAAGAAAGAATTTAATAAGCTCTTTAGTTGTGATGACAAAATGAAGGGTATTCAGAGCTCATCGATTAATGTAACTATATGATATTAATTTGATTTTTTTGGTTTTTTATCTTCGTAAAACAATGGGGGTTATTTTATGGATTACAGAAAATCATGGGAATACAATATTAATTCCCTGCCACTTGCAGCAGGGATACTGGACCTTAATTTTAATGGCTTGAACTATTTAATGAATACACCAAAACGTTGGAACTGATTGATTTCAGAAACGAACTTATCAAAATATTTATGTTCTTCCACCGTATCTTTTGGGGAATAGTTTCGGTATGTTTCAGAAAAATCCGTGTATGCCTGATTGATTTTTTCTCTGAAGTTATCGTAAATATCCGGATTATCAGAAGACTTAATCTTATTTAATAATGAAACCAATTTTTCTGCCTCTTTTTGTACATCTGCATGTTTAAATTTCGGCTCAGGAAGAGTGTAATCAAGCACTGTATTCACAGTATCGTTGTTTTCATCAGCTTTGGTATCAGGAGTGAACTTTTCATCGTATTCTGTTAAAAAATATTGCAATAACTCTGGTTTATCAAAACATTTTGAGGTTATTTTTCCCTGTGATTTTTTATCATAAATATTAATTTCTTCTGGGAATGGTTTGCCTAAAGGAAATTGGCAGTTAAAGACATTGCCATCAATAACTGCTGCATTACTACTTCTTAATGGCATTTCAAGCTCATGCCCGTTAATAGTAACCTCATATTCTGCTGGCATGAAACGGTCTGCCTGCCCCTTTAACGCATATACTTCTGATAAGGTGTAATACATATAATTGTTCGGATTGAGGATACCGCCATTATTGTGTTCCAGTACCATAAAGGTAGATTTATTACCTTTATTATCATCAAGGTAATGTACTCCTGGTGACAGTTTTACACTTCCGTTGATCCCCGGTTCAATAGTGTAATCCTTATCGTCAATTTTAAATGTGATAGGGCTGTTTGTCGGGTTGCTGTAATAGAATTTGTTCTTATTGCTGTCAGGATCTAAGGCATCACAGGCTGCAAGGAGTAATACTGCGCTACTTAATACACCAACTTTTAAAAATGTTTTCATAGTTTATCGTCCATAACAAAAAAGTGTTCAAATTATTCATACACCATAAAGTTTTTGCAAATGTTTTGTTTTTAGAAACAAGGACAATAAAGTCAAATATTACTTGATTGACGTATAAATAACGTCTGCGAATTACCGGATAGCATTTTTATTCTGATGAGATACATATGAGAAAAATAATAATATTGGAAGCGGACTTTATCACTTATCACCTGATTGAAGCGCTCCGTGAAGAAAAGACTTGCTCCATGGCGGTAATTAAGCGCTGATTTTCCCACTCACTGCGTATAGCTATTCGATAGTAACGGTTATCTAGTCCGGCATAATTTTTACAATGACGGATTAGCAACTGATGTTTCAGTAAGGCATGCCACAGATCAATCTCAGGTCGCTCACAGCGAAAAAATAAAAAATTGGCTGATGGCGGCCAGACTGTCAGTTCAGAAAAGGCTGAAAGCTGGTTCCACAAATAATATTGCTGTGATTTAAGCCACTGATGTGTCGCAGCAATATAGTCATGCTCATCAAATAAAATTTCACCGACTTTTGCGGCAAAGGCGTTAATTGACCACGGCTCACGTCTATTTTTCATCTCTGCAATAACGGTTGTATTTCCGCTGATTAAATAACCTAAACGTAGGCCGGGAATAGCAAAAAATTTTGTCATTGAACGCAATATATAGAGATGTTTTGTGGTCGAAATTTGTGAGATCAATCCTCGATTATCAGGTAAAAAATCAATAAAGGATTCATCGACAATCAGCGAAATTCCATTTTTCTCGCAATATTCCACCAGCGCCTGTATAACTTGATTATCCGGCATTAACCCCGTGGGGTTATTGGGCGTGGCAATAAACAAACAATCGGGTTTAATTGCAGAAAGCATATCCAGTAGACGCAAATCAGGCTGAAATCCAGTTTCTTCTGTTAATGAATAATCGATGATTTTTGTTCCGATTTGCTGCAAAGCCCGTCGATATTCGGCAAACCCCGGAGTAAGAAGTAAAGCGAGTCTGGGATTAAGACAACGGACAATGGCATAAATCAGCTCTGTTGCACCGTTGCCTGCAATAACCTTTGCCTCATCGCATTTATGCGCTTTTGCTATTGCCTGATGTAAATAGCGATACTCCACATCGGGATATTTCTCAATATCGGTCAGGCTATTCTTTATCAACGTCTTAACGCGTTCCGGCGGGCCTAGCGGATTAATATTTGCACTGAAATCAATGAGTGTATCGGCTGAAAGACCATATCGCTGAGAAATACCGATAATATTGCCGCCATGTTCACTCATGGTATTACTCCGTCAATAGAATCTTCCAGTGCAGGGCAAAGCGAAGAAAGATTCAGATAAGAGGGAGAGAAGGCCAGCATTTCACTTAAATTAACTACATCACCGATCACAATCAGAGCAGGAGCATGCAGTTCCTTTTCTTCTGCCTTTGCCGCCAGTGTTTCCAGTGTGCCGATAACACTTTCCTGTTTCGGGTGGCTGGCATACATAACCACTGCCGCTGGCGTTGTCGCGGGTTTACCATGCTGAACTAATTGCTGACAGATATCTGTCAGGCGGGTCATTCCCATCAAAATGATCAAAGTGCCTTCCAGCTGAGCAAGTATTTTCCAGTTTTGTTGTTTGTCTTCCTGAGAGGTGTGCCCGGTCACTATATGAAAACCGGATGCGTAATTACGGTGAGTGACCGGGATCCCTGCATAGGCTAATCCGCCAATTGAGGAACTGATCCCCGGAACAATTTCAAATTTAATACCATGTTGTGCCAGAATTTCTGCTTCTTCTCCTCCACGCCCGAAAACATAAGGATCGCCGCCTTTTAAGCGCACGACTCGTTTTCCGTCCAGAGCATGTTGTACCAGAATTTCGTTAATCGCCTCTTGTGGAATAGGGTGATAATCATGTTCTTTACCAACATTAATAATTTCGCAGTGATCGGGGATTTGAGCAATAAGTTCAGGATTAACGAGACGATCATGAACAATGACATCCGCAGATTGAATGCAATGTAATCCCTTGACCGTAATTAAACCCACATCGCCGGGACCTGCACCGACTAACCATACACATCCTTTATTCATGAGATGACCTCTATGGATGTAAAATATAATGGAATTATATTTTTCTTTATCTCAGAGTTTTTACTATACACAATATAAATATGTTGATAATTATTACTGAAATGCTGAACAACTGAAATTGATTCAAATCAATTTTTGTATTTTTTGATAATGAATATTTTTCAGATTAGATGTTATCGTTTTAAATTAAGGTGTTTTATGTGAAGTTAATTTAATTAAAGATAAATGGGATCTTTGCTATAAACCATAGAATGTCAATGCGCTACTGGTTTTTATTGCTATTTCATTGTTGTTATGTATTGTTTTTTATTTTATCTCACTATAAATAATCATTAGAGGTTGTCATTAAAATTATCAATGGAATATTAATTGTTATATGGCGGGTTAATTAAAAATCATTTTGTTTGATATATGTCAATGATGAGGAATGCATGAATTTAACATCCTATTACTAATACAAGATTAAAACTAAGAAAGTCTTAAAAACTAAATCTGATTTTAATATCAAATCAGAATTTATATGTTTTGGGGTCAGCACATGCAACAGAAATATGCTTTTGTTATCGCAGGTACAGGTAGCGGATGTGGTAAGACAACGGTAACGTTGGGCATTATGCGATCCTTGATAAACCGAAAATTACGGGTACAACCGTTCAAAATCGGGCCTGATTATCTGGATGGCGGATGGCATTGTGCGGTAACGGGGGTTGCTTCACGGAATCTTGATGCTTTTATGCTCCCGAAACCTATCCTGAATGGTTTATTTAACGAAGCTATAGCCGATTACGATGTTGCCGTCATTGAAGGCGTGATGGGGCTGTATGATGGTTATGGTACAGATCCTGACTATTGCAGCAGTGCAGCGATGGCAAAGCAACTGGTTTGTCCGGTGATTTTGGTGGTGGATGGTAAGGCTGTTTCCACCTCGATTGCTGCAACAGTGATGGGATTTCAGCTATTTGATCCGACAGTGAATATTGCAGGTGTACTGATTAATCGCGTTAATCGGGATAGTCATTTTCAGCTTTTAAAACAGGCAATTGAAAATTACTCCGGTATTCCCGTTTTGGGGCGGCTTCCCGTTATGCCTGACGTGATACTGCCCTCCCGTCATTTAGGGCTGCTCCCAGCACAAGAACAGCGAGATCAACCTGCTGAACGCTGGTCCCGTCTTGCTCAGCAGGTTGCAGACTCGATAGATTTGGATAAGTTGCTGGATTTAACCCGGCTATCTTCGCTGCCAAAAGGCGATATAGGCTCTTTGGTTGATCCTACTCTAGGGCGGGGTTTAACGCTGGCACTGGCAGAAGACGAAGCCTTTCACTTTTATTACCCGGATAACCTGTTGTTATTGGAAAAGGCCGGTGTATCAATCAAACGTTTCAGCCCTCTGCATGATCACCAACTTCCTGAATGTCAGATGGTTTATCTGGGGGGAGGATATCCTGAAATTTATGCCCGTACTTTAGCTGCCAACTACGCCATGCATACAGCATTACGTCAGGCACACCAGAAAGGTATTCCCATTTATGCAGAATGCGGGGGATTGATGTATCTCGGTGATGCCCTGATTGATGCAGATGGTGTGAAGCATAGCATGGTGGGGCTGATTTCTGGTGAAAGCCGGATGGGTGATCACCTGAAACGCTTTGGTTACTGCGAAGCCACGGCAATGTGTGATACGCCTTTAATTGCGAAGGGAGAAACGTTGCGTGGGCATGAATTTCATTACTCAGATTTTATTACGACTCAGCCTGCGGTTTTTCAATGTATTAAGAAAACACACACTAGAGAAGCCTCAGAGAAAATCCAGAAAAGCTGGCAGGGCAGTTACCTGAATGGCAATACACTGGCGGGTTATCTGCATATCCATTTTGCCCAACGGCCTCATTTGCTCCATCGCTGGTTAATGCTGGCCCGGAGGCTGTTATGACCGTGTTATTGTGGTTCTCCGCTTTTATTCTGGATATGAAGTTAGGCGATCCTCTTCATTGGCCTCATCCCGTGCGCTGGATAGGGCAGCTTATCAGCCGGTCTGAGCAATTTATTCGTCCGGTTTGTCAGACCGAAACCAGCCTGAAATGGGGCGGTGTGTTGCTATGGCTTGTCGTTGTGGGGAGTACTTGGCTGGCGAGCTATTGGTTTTTACAACTGGCCTATGGGCTTATGTTCTGGCTGGGATGTGTAGCAGAAATCTGGCTGATTTATACCATGCTGGCAGGACGAAGCCTGAGCGATGCAGCAAATGCGGTTTATCAGGCATTGTGTAATGAAGCTACAGATCACAATAATTTGAATATCAGCCGACAGGAACTTGCCAAAATTGTTGGTCGTGACACTTCTCAATTACAACCACCACAAATTAGCTGCGCTGTGATTGAAACCGTGGCTGAAAACAGCGTAGACGGCGTTATTGCTCCCTTATTCTTCTTAATGCTTGGCGGCGCTCCACTTGCTATGGCTTATAAGGCAATCAATACCCTTGATTCAATGGTGGGATATAAAACTCCCCGTTATCAGGCAATAGGAATGTTTTCAGCCCGTATGGATGATGTCGCGAATTGGTTACCTGCACGTCTTGGATGGCTCCTGCTGGCAATGGCCGCAAAATGGCAGGGGCAGGATTTTCGCCAGGCATTGCGCATTGGCTGGCGTGACCGCTACCAGCACAGCAGCCCGAATAGCGGCTGGTCAGAGGCAACTATGGCAGGGGCATTAGGTATCCGCTTGGGTGGGCCGAATGTTTACTTTAACCAGCTGGTTGAAAAGCCGTGGATTGGTGATGCAAAGCGCGAAGTCACACCAGAGGATATACCTCAGTCTGTTCGAATAATGCAAGTAGCATCAGTCATGGCGCTTCTGCTTTTTGCCCTGCTGTATAGCCTGTTCAGCGTGATGACATAAGGAGGGAATAACATGAGTGATTACATCCGACAGCCCCAACAGATTGAAAAAAATAGTTTCGATATCATCAGCCGGATTATTTTCGAGTCATATCCTGATTTTCATTTTGTCGATGAAGAGCAGGAAGCGGTCATCAAACGGGTCATTCATACCACTGCTGATTTTGACTGGCTTAATCTTCTCTATTTTTCCCCTGATGTTTTTCATCTTATTCGTAACGGTATATTGCGTGGCTGTACGCTATACACCGATACAACTATGGCGCTGTCCGGCATCAACAAAACCCGTCTGGCTCAGTATGGAAGCAAATGCCGTTGTTATGTCAGCGATTGTCGTACTATGCACATGGCAAAAGCACAGCAAATTACGCGTTCGATGGCGGCTGTCGATCTGGCTCTGCAAGAACCGGGAGAGAAGATTTTTATCTTTGGCAATGCTCCGACAGCCTTGTTTCGTTTGATGGAACATCAAGTTACTCCTATTGCTGTCGTCGGTGTACCGGTTGGGTTTGTTGGGGCAGAAGAATCAAAAAATGCCCTGATCCAGAGCGGAATAAGCTGTATTGCAGCAAAAGGCCGTAAAGGAGGCAGCAATATTGCAGCTGCGATAATCAACGCGATTCTGTACCGGATGCCAGAGGTGAGCCATGAATGATCTCATTGAGCTCGGTACAGTCTGGCACAGAGGAAAGCAGTATCGTAAAGGCTATACCACCGGCTCTTGTGCGACCGCTGCGGCAAAGGTTGCTGCGTTAATGATCCTGCGTCAGCAGATTATCCATCAGGTTTCAATTGTCACACCTTCCGGCATCACTCTGGCTTTGAATATTGAACAACCCTTGATTGAAGGTGATCAAGCTGTCGCGGCTATCCGCAAAGATGGCGGTGATGACGTAGACGCAACTCACGGAATGCTGATTTTTGCCCGGGTATCCCTGAACGACAGTGGTGTTATCACACTGGATGGCGGTAACGGTATTGGCAGGGTAACGCGGGTGGGGGTCGGGTTACCTATAGGCTGGGCGGCAATCAATAAAACCCCGCGCCAGACCATAGAAGAGACGGTACGGGAGGTAATCGGTCCGAATCGAGGGGCAGATATCATCATTTTTGCACCTGAAGGTGAGGAGAGAGCGAAGCAAACTTATAACGACCGATTGGGAATTAAGGGCGGAATTTCGATTATCGGCACAACAGGCATTGTAACTCCGATGTCAGAAGAGAGCTGGAAACGTTCACTGGCGCTGGAGTTAGAAACGAAACGGGCCAGTGGGTTGGATCGCATTATTTTTGTGCCGGGTAATCATGGAGAGCGCTTTGTCAGCCAGCAGCTGGGTATTGATGCCAGCTATGTCGTCACCATGAGTAACTTTGTCGGTTACATGTTACAGGAAGCAGTACGTTTGGAATTCCGCCATATCGTGCTGGTCGGGCATGTCGGCAAATTAGTGAAAATTGCTGCAGGTATTTTTCATACTCACAGCCATATTGCCGATGGGCGCATGGAAACTCTGATTGCCAGTCTGGCCTTAATGGGAGCTCCTTTCGAACTGATTCAGGCCGTGGATCAGTGTGATACCACTGAAGCAGCCATTGAATTGATTGCTGAACAGGGCTGGCAGGGAGTGTACCAGCAGATAGCGCAGAAGATATGTTGGCGTATCGACCAAATGCTGCGTTTCGCCAAGAGCAAGCCACAGTGTGACGCCATTTTGTTCTCCTTTGATAATCAGATATTAGGTTGTAACCGGCCTGCAGACCAGATAGTGCAGGATTTTATGGAGGGCGGCCGATGATCACGGTTGTAGGCGTTGGCCCGGGTGCTTTAGAAAATCAGACATTGTCTGCGCTGGATGTTATCAGTCAGGCCGATGTTCTGGTTGGAGGAAAACGTCATCTTGCCGAATTTCCTTACTTCGATGGTGAAACCCATCCTGTGAATGCTGATGTGGATACGTTAATGCAGTGGCTGGAACAGAATCAGCATCGCAAAGTTGTTGTACTGGCTTCAGGTGATCCTCTTTTCTATGGCATCGGTAAACGGATTAGCCAGCATTTCTCAAAGCTATCTTTTACTACAAAAGAACCACATGCTGATGAACAGCATAATAGTAGAAAAAACATCCGCATTATCTCCGGTATCAGTTCAGTCCAGTATTTGTGCGCGCAAATTTTGCTGGATATGAATGACATTTATCTCACCAGCAGTCACGGCCGCAAGCCGGATTTTGACTGGTTACTCCAACACAAAAAAATCGCCATGGTGACGGATAACGTTATTGGCCCTTACCAGATTGCCCAGGAAATTCTGGCGCGAGGGCAACAGCGTTACATGGTGATTGGTGAAAACTTATCCCACAAACATGAACACATTCGTTGCCTGACAGCAGAGCAGATCGCGCAACGTGGCGACATTCATTATGGCCTGAATGTCGTGATTATCCTGAATGGTGATTTCTATGAAAGATGAACTGTTTTTGCGTGGTCATCGCATTCCAATGACCAAAGAAGTGGTTAGAGCGCTGGCACTGGAACGTTTGCAACTGGAAAACGCCCGACATTTTATTGATGTCGGTGCAGGTACTGGCAGCGTCAGTATTGAAGCGGCACTGCGTTATCCCGCACTGGATATTATCGCCATTGAGCGCAAAGAAGATGCATTACTGCTACTGGCTGAAAATGTTCAGCATTTTTCCTGCCATAAGGTCCGTATTAAATCGGGGGTAGCCCCTGTGCCACTGGAAATCAATGCAGATGCTATTTTCATTGGCGGAACGGGTGGCCATCTGACCGAAATTATTGACTGGGCGTTGCTCAACCTGAATTCAGGTGGGCGTTTGGTCATGACTTTCATTCTGTTAGAAAACTTCACACAGGCATTGTCCTATTTGGGAGCGTGTCCGGTAGCAGAGCTGGACGGGCGTGAAATTCAGGTGGGAGAACTGACAGCATTAGGACAGGGGCATTATTTCAGGCCTAACAATCCGACTTATCTATTGTCCTGCCTGAAGAGTTCTGATCAGGAGGTACAGAATGGATAACGTCAGCTTTGACACTGAAAAAGTCTGGTTTGTTGGTGCGGGGCCGGGAGATAAGAGTCTGATTACCCTAAAGGGATATCAATTATTACGTCAGGCTCAGATAGTGATTTATGCCGGATCACTGGTTAATCACGAGCTTTTGGATTACTGCCGACCCGATGCTGAATGCCATGACAGTGCCGGATTAACGCTATCAGAGATCACCGAATTAATGGTGAATGGTGTGAAAGGGAAAAAATTAGTGGTTCGTCTGCAAACGGGAGATTTATCGCTGTTTGGCTCCATTCGTGAACAGGCGGAGGAGCTGAAAAACTGCGGAATCAGTTTTATCTCTGTTCCCGGCGTGAGTTCATTTCTTGGCGCAGCCGCGCAATTGGGCGTGGAGTACACCGTCCCCGAAGTTGCCCAAAGTTTAATTATTACCCGTATGGAAGGCAGAACACCAATGCCCCCGCAGGAGACACTGGAAGCCTTTGCTGCTCATCAAACCTCAATGGCGATTTTTCTTTCGGTACAGAATATCAGGGAGGTTGTTGCACGGTTAATTCAGGGAGGTTATGAACAGGAAACACCGGTTGCTGTGGTTTATAAGGCAACGTGGCCTGATTCACAGATTGTGCGTGGAACACTGGAAACCATTACTGAACAGGTCCGCAGTGCCGGTATTCGTAAAACGGCTCTGATTCTGGTGGGCGCTTTTCTTGGGCAAGAGTACCACTATTCAAAACTGTACGATGCGAGGTTCAGCCATGAATACCGTAGCGCCTGACATAATGATTGCTGACACTATAACAGATGGAGTGACAACGTCACTTAATGCAGTCGTACCTGATAACAAATATGCCTTGTTTTGTCTGACAGCGGGAGGTATCGCGCTGGCTCGTCGTTTGCAGTCCTATTTAGCGATAGATTGCTTCACCTCCCCTGAGCTGGTGGAAAGTGGATTTTTCACATTTGACGGTAGTTTTTCCAATACGGTACGCAAAGTATTCACACGATATAGCGCACTGATCATGGTGGGTGCAACGGGGATCGCCATTCGGGTTATTGCGCCTTTACTCCGGGATAAAATGACTGATCCGGCGGTTATCGTGCTGGATGAAAAAGGGCAGTTTGCTATCAGTTTATTGTCAGGGCATATGGGAGGAGCAAATAAACTGGCACAGCAGATTGCCGATATCCTTGATGGTCAGGCTGTCATTACGACTGCAACGGATGTCAATCAGGTCGCAGCGCTGGATCTCTTATCCCAACAATTAGATGGAAGAATGGAGAATTTCCGGGAGAGCGTTAAAACCGTTAATCAAATGCTGGTTAACGGTAAACGGGTTGGAATTTGGTTTCACCCTGATTTAAGTGATGAAAAAAATCGCTACGATATACGTGGGTTCATTCCCGTCTATTCTCTGGAAGAACGCCCTGAGTTGGATGCTTTGGTATACGTCAGTTATGAGCGAACTAATCTAATGCTGGCAATCCCTGTATTTAAATTAATTCCTCGCCGTATTGTGGCAGGAATAGGTTGCCGGTTAGGGGTAGAACCTGAGCGATGTGCCGAACTCTTAGAACGCCATCTGTTGGAACTCAACCTTGAACCACTGGCACTGAAAGCTATCGGCAGTATTGAATTGAAAAAAGACGAGCCAGCGTTAATCCAATTAAGCCAGCAGCATCAAATTCCATTCCAGACTTTTTCTGTTAATCAGCTTTCCCACTATGAGCAAGTATTTCCCACGTCTGAATTTGTCCGGAAAACGGTAGGCATCGGCAGTGTCTCCCAGCCTGTGGCCTGGCTAATGAGTAAAGGGCATTTAGTTGGCCATACTCTGCGAGAGCAAGGTGTCACCATCACATTAGGAGTATTGAGTCCATGTTAACTGTTATTGGAATTGGTCCCGGTAGCGAAGCCATGATGACGCAGGAAGCGATAGCGGCACTGAAAGCCGCTGATATCGTGGTGGGTTATAAAACCTACACCCATTTAGTGAAACCGTTGGTTGGTGACAAGGAAATTATTAAAACTGGCATGTGTAAGGAGATAGAACGTTGTCAGACCGCTATTGAGCTGGCAGAACAGGGTAAAAATGTGGCGGTGGTTTGCAGTGGTGATGCGGGTATTTATGGCATGGCCGGTCTGATTCTGGAACTGGTCAGCCAGCAAAAACGTAATGTAGAAGTCAGGCTGGTGGCTGGAGTGACGGCAAGTACCGCCTGTGCTGCTTTGCTGGGGGCGCCGTTAATGCATGATTTTTGTCATATCAGCCTGAGTGATCTGCTGACGCCGTGGGAATTGATCGAAAAACGGGTGAAGGCGGCGGCAGAAGCCGATTTTGTCATCTGTTTCTATAATCCGCGCAGCCGTGGGCGGGAAGAACATCTGGCCCGGGCATTTGCCCTGATGGAACCATGGAAATCAACAGATACGCCTGTGGGAGTCGTGAAAGCAGCAGGACGTAAACATGAAGATAAATGGCTGACCACTTTTGGCGCAATGGATTTCTCCCGTGTTGATATGCGTAGTCTGGTGATAGTGGGTAATCAGTCAACATATGTACGTGACGGGCTGATGATCACACCAAGGGGATACCGGTTATGAAACGGCCAGCGACTCTCATTTTTGGCGGAACCAGCGATGCCCGCCAGATTTGTCAGATGATGGATACTGTCGGCATCAATTACTGCCTGTCAGTGGCGACTTCCGCAGGCGTACAACAGGCGACTGGGATCCGTGGCGAAATAATTACCGGCAGAATGGAAGCGGAAGAGATGGTGGATTATCTGAAAACGCGGGAAATGGAAAGGGTGATTGATGCCTCTCATCCCTATGCTGAACGGCTGAGCCAGAATATTGTCAGCGCCTGCCGGAAGTTAGGTATTCCTCTTATTCGTTATATTCGACCCAGCGATATTGATGCTGTCGAGAATCCGCTTATTCATAAAGTCACAACCATCAAACAGGCATGTGAAACAGCGGTCAGGCTGGGTACACGGGTTTTGTTGACAACAGGCAGTAAACAGCTGACCGATTATATGACGTACCTGAAAGAGAAAACGGTACTGGCTCGAGTCTTACCAACCGCAGAAGTGCTGAAAATGTGTGAATCCTGCGGCTTATCTGTCGATCAGATTTTTGCCCTGAAAGGCCCGTTCAGTGCTGATTTTAATCGGGCTTTTTACCAATTTTGCCGGGCGGACGTGGTGATTACCAAAGAGTCGGGTGAGCAAGGCGGTTTCAGGGAAAAAGTGGAACCGTGTCTTTCTCTTGGGCTGCCCTGCATTGTGCTTTGTCGCCCGGAACAACAATTTGAAGGCGAGGGGATCACTCAGATTCATGGATTAGAAGAGATGGCGTGCTTGTTGGCAAATTAAAATAAACCAATAAGGAAAAACGAAATGAAAAAAGCACTATTGGTGATCAGTTTCGGAACCAGTTATCACGAAACACTGAAAAATAATATTGAAGCCTGTGAACAACAACTGGCATCTGTATTTCCGGACAGGGAACTCTTCAGGGCATTCACCTCCGGTATGATCATTCGCAAATTGCGCCAGCGCGATGATATTCACATTGATAACCCTCATGATGCGTTAACCAGATTGCACCACGCCGGTTATAACGATGTTGCCGTTCAGTGTTTGCATATTATCAAGGGCGATGAATATGAAAAGGTGTTACATGAAGTTGAAAAATTTCGTCCTCGTTTTAGACGATTAGTGCTCGGTGCGCCGTTACTCAGCCATTTTGATGATTATCTGCAACTGATGCGGGCATTACACCACCAGCTTCCTGTACTGACGGAAAACGAATGTGTCGTCTTTATGGGACATGGCACAGAACACCATGCTTTTTCTGCTTACGCCTGTCTTGACCATCTGATGAATCATTATCACTTTCCGGCACGGGTAGGTGCGGTTGAAAGTTATCCGGAACTTCCCCTGATTATAAAAGGATTAAAAGAGCAACGGATCCGTAAGGTATACCTGATGCCATTGATGCTGGTGGCCGGAGATCATGCCATCAATGACATGGCTTCAAGTGAAGATAGCTCGTGGAAATCACAGCTGGAAAAAGCCGGAATAGCCGCAATTCCCTGGCTACAGGGATTGGGAGAAAATCCGAAAATTCGGCAGATGTTTGTCGACCACCTTACTTGTGCGCTGAACTGTCAGGAGAAAGTCTAATGGATGAAAAATCGTCGGATAATATGGGGAAACTGTATGTTATTGGCGTGGGGCCGGGAGCCAGTGATCTGATTACGGTACGGGCAGCCCGCATTCTTGCTGAACTTGATGTGACCTATACCCCAACGGGAAAAAAAGGAACCAAAAGCCTCGCTCACTCAATTATTGAAGAATATCTTTTGGCGGAAACCAAAGTTTTCACTTACCACTTTTTAATGAAAGCCGATATAGACGCTAAAAACGCAGTGTGGGATGAAGTCGCTCACTCATTGCAAGAAGAAGTGTTCAGTGGCAGAAAAGTCGGTTTTATCACTTTGGGTGATCCTATGCTGTTCAGCACATGGGTATTCCTTTTACAGCGTCTGGTATCGACGCAAATGGTCATTCCGCCGTGGCTGGAAATTGTGCCGGGAATAACTTCATTTTCTGCCATCGCCGCCGCCAGTACGATGCCATTGGCAATGGAAAACCAGACATTGGCTGTTATTTCCTGTACTGCTTCTGAAACCACTTTAGAACAGGCATTGCTTAATCACGATTGCCTTGTCCTAATGAAAGTCTATTCGCGTTTCCCCCTGGTCCGTAACTTGTTACAACGTCACAATCTTCTGGAACATGCATTGATGATGGCTGATGCCACATTGCCGGGTGAACAATGCTGGCGCGACCTCACTACACTGCCGTTCAGTGAAAAAGATTGCAGACAGGAATTATCTTATTTTTCAACGATTTTAATTAATAAAAACTGGCAATTATCGAGGTGAGTTATGCAACAGAAACTGACGAACTCTACGTTATTGAGTGCAATTATCGCACTGTTGTTGGTGATGGCACCGCAGGAAGTTTTTGCTATGCATGTTATGGAGGGTTTTTTACCCCCCATGTGGGCGATTGGCTGGTGGCTGGCTTTTCTGCCTTGTCTGGCGGTCGGGTTGGTAAAGTTACGCCAGATTGTGCAGGATGAGGGGAATCAAAAAGTTCTGCTGGCACTGTGTGGCGCATTTATTTTTGTCCTTTCAGCCCTGAAAATTCCTTCGGTTACCGGAAGTTGCTCACATCCTACCGGCGTGGCGCTGGCGGTGATTCTATTTGGCCCTTCTGTTGTGGCGATACTGGGTGCAATTGTCTTGTTGTTTCAGGCGTTATTGCTGGCGCATGGCGGTATCACAACGCTGGGTGCTAACGGAATGTCAATGGCAGTTATTGGCCCACTGGCCGGGTATTTGATCTGGCGTTTCTCCTGCAAGATGGGAATGCGCAAAGATATTAGCGTCTTTTTGTGTGCTTTTGTCGCTGATATTGTCACTTACGCCATTACCTCCATTCAGTTGGGTGTTGCTTTTCCTGATCCGCAACTCGGTATGGGGGCGGCGATCCTTAAATTCATGGGTATTTTCTGCATAACTCAGCTTCCCATTGCCGTGGCTGAAGGGTTACTAACCGTACTGATTTACGACCAGCTGGTAAAAAGACAATTAATTCAGGCCCGCAGTTTCTGAGGAGAACAACAAATGAAAAAGACCGTGATATTACTGTCCCTCGTTGCAGCACTGTGCATTATCCCGTTTTTCATTGAGCATGGAGGAGAATTTGGTGGAGCAGATGGACAGGCAGAAGCCCAGATTATGGAAATAGCGCCGGATTATACACCGTGGTTTGAATCCCTCTATGAACCTGCCAGTGGTGAGATTGAAAGCCTGTTGTTTACTTTACAGGGAAGCCTGGGTACTGCCGTGATTTTCTACATTTTTGGTTACTATCACCGTAATCGGAAAGATCATGATCGGAATAGATAAACTCAGTTACCAAAGCCGCTGGCGTGATAAAGATCCCAGGGCGAAATTCGCCCTGTATCTCCTGTTCATGACTCTGGCAATGGTGCTTTCGCCATTGGGGCAGGCCGTATTGTTGGTCGGGCTTGTGATGCTGAGCTGCTATCTATTGCGGATCAGCCTGCTGCGTTATTTGAAATGGCTGTTAATTCCTTGTGGTTTTTTGGTATTCGGCCTGATTGCTATTGTGTTGTCCGTTGGTATGCAGCCGGAAAAACTGCTGTGGGGATTTCGTATCGGGCAATATTGGCTTGGTATTGATACACAGGGAATTCAGATAGCTAATCAAACTCTCTGGCGCAGCCTTGCTGCGCTATCTGCAACATTCTGGTTCATGATGAATATGCCCTTTGAACAGATAATCAGATTACTGAAATTTTGCCGTGTTCCCCATTTGCTAATCGAACAACTCCTGCTGACATGGCGTTTTATTTTTATCTTTGTAGAGGAAGCAGCCGCAATTCATCATGCGCAATCATTACGGTTCGGTTACCGCACTTTGCGAACGAGTTACCACTCACTGGCAATGCTAATCAGTATGTTATTTGTGCGGGTAATGAGCCGTTATCAGCAAATGGGCGTGGCATTGGAACTCAAGCTATATCAGGGAAATTTCCATTTAACAATAAGAAAACCATAAAGTAAGGTGAAATAATATGTTAGAAACTCGGGCACTGTCTTTCAGCTATCAGGATGGTCCGGTCTTAAAAGATCTCACACTTGATTTCAGTCGCTTTCAGGTTACTGGCATTATTGGTGCAAATGGCTGTGGCAAATCCACCTTATTTATGAATCTTTCCGGTATTCTGCGCCCACAAAAAGGCGCAGTCTGGTGGAATAACACACCGCTGGATTATAGTAAAAAAGGTCTGATGGCTCTGCGCCAGCGTGTTGTGACAGTTTTTCAGGACCCCGACCAACAAATTTTTTATACCGATATCAACAGTGATCTTGCTTTTAGTTTGCGTAATCTGGGTGTTGATGAAACTGAAATTCAGCGCCGGATAGAATATGCACTGACTCAGGTAGATGCACACACTTTTCGCAATAAGCCAATTCAATACCTGAGTTTTGGTCAGAAAAAAAGAGTCGCTATTGCGGGTGCGCTGGTTATGGATGCTGATTATTTATTGCTGGATGAACCAACCGCAGGGCTTGATCCGGCAGGTCGCCAACAAATGCTAGATATTATCCACAATATTGCTGCTGAAGGTAAAAGGATCATTATTTCCAGTCACGATATAGATTTAATTTATCAAATCTGCGATGGCTTATATGTGCTGGCAAATGGAGAAATGATCAGTTCCGGCAGCACTGAAACCGTGTTCCTGCAAAAAACTCAGCTTGAGCAGGCTGGATTGGTACAGCCGTGGCTGGTGAAAGTACACACTGAAGGTGGTTTGTCTTTGTGCAAGACAGAGCAACAGCTTTTTTCCATGCTTCGCAAAAATATCCCTAATCATTAACACTTTTGTAAAGCAGCAATAATGAAGTTTGCTATGCAACTTGTAACTACCAAAATCCCAGCTACACTGCCTTCGTTAAATTTTCTGTTGCTGAGATATTAAGTACGAATACAACTGGAAAAATATTTTTAGTCAAAAAGTGGGTTACTTGTCTAACCCCGTAACATCCGATTTGTGTATAGGATAAAGTAACCACACAGTATGCAAGCTAATCTTTAATCGAGCGGGTTGCCATAAAAGTAGGTAAATACTGATCTATGACAAAACGGGGATAGGGTTGCCAATCCTCATAAAAATCAATTAACCGGAATCCAACACGTAGTTGCCCACCAATTAAATCAGTTAAAGAGTGTCCGAAAACAAACGCTTCCTGTTTCTGGTTTTTATCAGTTATTTGTTCTGGTGTCAGAATATCCATTTCAGAAAAAGGCATTTTATACAGTGGCTTAATAATTCCTTGCTGCATATGTTCTTGATTGCGTTCTCCAACAAAAACGACAGGGTTAAAAAAGCTCGCTAATAATTTCCCTTTTCTTTTTAAAACCCGGTGACACTCTTGCCATACAGGATTGACATCGGGAATATACAAATTAGAGATAGGGTGAAAAATGAAATCAAATGTTTCATCGGCGAATATACTGAGATCTCGCATATCTCCTTGAACAGTCTCAATTCGGAGTTCGTCTCTTTCTGCAACGATTCTGTCTTGCTCCAGTTGTTTTATGGAAAGATCAAAAACAGTGACTTCAGCTCCGGCTGCCGCCAGTATTGGCGCTTGCTGCCCACCGGCAGAGGCCAGACACAGGATACGTTTCTGGCTAATATCACCAAGCCACTCTTTGGGAAGCGCTTTCGGAGTGAGATGAACCTGCCATTCACCTTTTTTGGCTTGTGAAACCGTCTCGGAACTAACAGGGACAGACCACGGATGCTGTTCTTCGGCTTGTCTATCCCAGGCTATTTGGTTCGCAGTTAAAAAATCAGTCATAAAGAATACTCATTGGTAGGGGAGTGATGCAACTCAAAATCTATAGGGTATAATTTAAAAGCGTTGATTTAAGACTCTTTCTGATCCGAATCTCTTATTATATACGTCTTCTCATTCATCACCCCGAACTCTTCTTCGCTCACAGGAAAACATCCACCAGCACACGGGTTTCACATGATTAAAATGGTTTTGTCGGTAAATATTTACCGTCCAGAGTGATTACAGCCCGGCTTCCGCCTGCGGGATCTTCGATTTTCCTGATATCTAATTTAAAGTCAATTGCACTAATAATACCATCGCCAAATTGCTCATGAATTAACGCTTTTAAGGTTGTTCCGTAGACTTGTAATATTTCATAGAAGCGATAAATCGTTGGGTCGGTCGGTATTCCGGTTGGGATTGAACCCCGCATAGGAATTGCCTGTAGAAGTTTTACCGCATCATCTTTCAGCCCCAATTGTTCGACAACCTTTTTGGCCGCTTCCATCGGTAATGAATGTTGCCCAAGTAAGGCCGCTGTAACAAAAGTCACACTCAGCCCTGTGCCCTGCGCAATGTCTTCCCATGAGAGGTTTTTTGCAAGTTTGGCTGTGATAATACGTTCAGTCAGTTCGAGACGAGAGGTTTGAGTGGTTAATGTTTGTTGCATGTTATTTTCCTGAATAGTAGTGAGAGGTAGAAAAGGGGTAAATAAGGAAAATAACCCGGATCACTATCCGTAATTCGGGTTATTGACTGCTTATTTTTTCATTTCAATAATATAGTGATGACTTCCTGTCAGGGAGAAATTAAGATTATATGCATTTGTTATAGTGAGACCCGCTTGTCCTGCTATTGATTCGAATTCTGAGCGATATCGTGATTTACCCGATACTGTGACGTCCATATATAAATCAAAAGATTCTGAAGTCGCATTATTTTTCTCTTTAATCATCTCGATAATATATAAAACAGAATCTTTTCTCATTGCTTTATGGCAATTTCTGAGAATATCAACGGCTTTTTGATCTGGCCAGTTATGCAATACGTTTTTTATACAATAAGCATCGTATCCTGAAGGAATATCAGCAAAAAAATCACCATTAATTAAAGTTACACCTTCAGATTCTTTTTTGTCAAAATCATACAAATCCATGACGTGACACTGGATATGGGGATAGTGCGTTTTTATATCTTTTGCTAAAGCGCCAAGCCCTCCACCTATATCAATAAATGAAGTAATGCCATCTAGAGGCATATTTTCAATAATTGGATCACTCTTTGACTCAGTTGCTTTTGACATAAAATCATCAAAAGTCACTTTGAAGTTTTTATTACTTTCATGACCCGCATAAGCGAAAAATGATTGATGATTGTGAATTTCAAACGCCGGTTTGTCGCTCATTTCATTCAGAGATATGCTGTATTGTGACCATGCATTCCAAATAGCTGGGTTTAATTCGAGTTTTATGTGTAATGTCTCAAGGCTGTTTGGATCACTGAGAGTTGAGCATTCCTCAGTGAGATAAAATTTATCTTCTTTTTTTGTTAACACATTGAGTGTTTGCATGTAATTCAACAGCCTATGAAACCTATCCTCAGAAACATGACATAATTGAGCAAGGTGTTTCGCTGTTTTACCCTCTTGGGTGGTTAAATATAATGGTGCCTTACTTTCCACAAAAGCAAACAGTGCAGCAGACTTACGATAAGACACAGTCATTTCTGATAACATTATTTTCTCCCGCATATATATAATTAATCAGAACTAAAGTATATTTTTTTAATAAATCTTGCATTATCAAATTATGCCATAAGAGCAATAATTATTACCATGAAAAAACAGGTTAAATATTATCAATCAGACTTTATGAACAGCTGTTAATTAAATAATTTTTCTTTGATTAATATCAATTAATTGCCATAAAATTTGATTTTATTATGCGATTAATAAAAAATGTAATGCAATGTAAAATAATACCCCTTGTGTTGAGTAGAGCGTGGTTCATAAAATAAAACACCCGAATTACGATGTAAGCAGTAAACCGCTATGAAAACTTCACAAGTAGTACCTCTTACCCAGTACCAAAAAGAAATTTATTATGAAACCCAACGTAATCCAGAAAGTAATCAATTTACTATAGCCATAGCACGGAAATTAAAAGAAAATATTAATTTTGAAAGGTATTTTCATGCAGTTAATAACACCATAAATTGCGATATAACACGTCAAATACGTATCCTTGAACAGGATGGAGTGCTGAATCAGCAGATAAAAAACAGTGCTATTAATCAAGTAAAAATTATTGATGCTGAAGATAAGGATATTTCTGTTCTTTTCAAAGAATGGTCAGAACACATTTTTACTCTGAATGACAAATCATTACTTGAAGTTGTCTTACTGCGCAATTTGAAAAATAACCAGTCGGCTATTTTTATTCGAGCCCATCATATTGTTTGTGATGGCTGGGGAATAAATCAGTTAACAAAAAAAATCGCTAAATATTATCGGAATACTGATGATAATACTGAGTCATTATCCCTCAACACTGAAAAGTATATTTCATCGATCCTTGAACAAGAAAAAATTCTGTCACAGCCAGAAACCGAACAGCAAATAACACAACTGGCTGATCTTACACAACGTCATGAACCGGTTTTTTTTAATCGGAAAAAGAAAAGACATCAGTCTCATTTTATACAACATAGGCACCTATTAGCGCCCGCCAAAGTAGAGAAGATGCTTTCTCAGGGAATCAACCCTTATCAGGTTGTTATGGCTTCAGTGGCTATCTTGTTATCACGAGTACACAATAACACCCGATTAACCATTGGTATTCCATTCCTTAACCGTCGTATGAATCAGCTTGATATTGCAGGGGAGTGGGCTAATACACTGCCACTGGCTGTTATGGTCAACGCACAGGATACGTTTATTGAACTGGCGGCGCGTATTAAAGCCGATATTTCAAATCTAAAAGCGTTTGAACATATTCCTCTTGGGCGTTTACTTAAATCTATAGGTGCCGGGAAACGTCAGTGTTTTGATGTCACTGTATCTTATAACTATTCACCCCTAACTGCGGCTTCCCGTGATATCTATAACGACGAAGAGATTTATGCCGCAGCAACGGCCCATGAAGATGATGCTATTGCGATTCATGTTCATAGCTGTGGGAATAACAGGGAAGTTGCCATTGATATTACCGGGGCCGAGGATATTTTCGATGAAGATTACTCATTTGAAGCCTTTACTTCGTCTTTAGCACATATCATTGAACAGATGGTTGCATCGCCAGAGCAGACTGTTGCTCAGGTGAACCTCTCTTCAATCGAAGAAGTGGCACGACTTGCTCTTTTTGAACAAGGGCCGGTTACTGAATTCTCAAAACAAGAAACTTTATCAACGCTATTTGATACTCAGGTTGCATTAGATGGTGAAGCAATCGCTATCGCAAGTTCTGGCGGGAAACCAGCCCTGACTTATCTCCAATTCCAAAGCCGTATAGATAATATGGTAGCCGTTTTACTGAAGGCTGGTGTGAGAAAAGGGGACATGGTTGCTATTTTGATGGATCGTAGTACGGATATGCTCACAGCGATTTTCGCGGTCTTGAAAGCCGGTGCCGCTTATTTGCCTGTAGATCCCAATTATCCGCAAGAGCGGGTTAACTATATGCTGAAGGACAGCGGTGTCACGGTCATCATTTCCGATGAAGTTAAACCGTCTTTGAGTGAGCAATCGTATGTTGTCATTGATGGAAGTCGCATTTCAATTCATGAGTATATAAAGCAGCCCAATTTATCTGCCGCAGATTCGCTGGCTTATATGATTTATACCTCAGGTTCTACCGGACAGCCTAAAGGTGTAATGATCAACCATAATTCAGCGGTAAACCGGATTGAGTGGATGCAGGAACGTTATCCACTCAATAGCACGGATGTGATATTACAAAAGACACCGATTTCATTTGATGTGTCTGTCTGGGAATTATTCTGGTGGTCAATTTCCGGGGCATCTGTTCACTTATTACCTCCCGGTGCTCATAAAGATCCGCTGGAGATAATAAACGCGATAAGTGCACACAACGTAACAACATTGCACTTTGTTCCTTCTATGCTTCAGCCTTTCCTCGATATTCTGGAAGCTGAACCAGAGTTAGTGAATCAACTAACTAGCTTACGCCGCGTATTCACCAGCGGTGAAGCCTTGCCTCCGACACGGGTTAATCAATTCCGTCAGATTTTTTCCGCTTTTGGTTTAAATGCACCGGCTTTGATCAATCTCTATGGCCCGACTGAGGCAACCGTAGATGTATCGTATTTTGAGTTTCTTCCCGAAAATAACAGTGTTATCAATCGGGTTCCTATTGGATTCCCGATCAACAATATCACACTGAGAATCGTATCCCAGCATGGCACCCGGCAACCAATAGGTATTGCGGGTGAGTTGCAGATTAGCGGCATTGGGTTAGCCCGTGGTTACCACAATAAGACTGAATTAACAGACGAGAAATTCATTCTGGATGGAGGTGAACGCTGGTATCGCACAGGGGATTTAGCTAAATGGTTACCTGATGGCAGCATTGAATATTTGGGGCGAATTGATAATCAGGTAAAAATCAGAGGTAACCGTATTGAGCTGGGGGAAATACAAAATACGCTAGAGCGTATTCAGGGGATCAGCCGAGCGGAGGTTTTACCACAGGTAAACAGTAATAGTGATACTTACCTGTGTGCATATTATGTTATTAACCCGAATGTCATCAATAACCAGTATTTTACTCCTGAAAAACTGCGTGAAATGTTACTGGAATGCTTACCTGATTTCATGATCCCGCAGCAATTTATCCCCGTTTCTTATATTCCTCTTACTCCAAATGGTAAAGTTGATCGTCAGGCACTTATTACGCTGGTAAATAGCTCATTGGTAAAAACGGAGGTTTTGCCTAGCTATGATGATGCTCAGACTGAAACTGAACATCAATTGGCTGAAATATGGCAACGGGTATTAAAAATTGAGAAGCTCAGCGTGCAGGATAATTTTTACACATTAGGTGGTGATTCAATCCTGATGTTGAAAGTACGTTCTGAGGCTGAAAAAGCAGGAATGAATGTCACGCTTTCTGAGTTATCACAATATTTGACGATAGCTGAGTTGAGCCAGCAAATTGATGCTGGCCGGAAAATTCAAAAACATGTTGAGCTATCTCCGTTTGCCTTGATTAAAGAAAAAGAGCGTGCAGCACTTTCACACTATGAAGATGCGTTTCCTGCCACTCAACTCCAGCTTGGTTTGATATATCACAGCCAGCAGAGCAAACATTCAGCCACTTATAAAGATGTTTTCCGCTATACGCTGAAAGGAAAGTGGGAGCCTGAAATTTTTCGCCAAAGTATATCAGCGATAATCCAGCGACATCCTGTTCTGCGTTCCCACTTTAATCTGGCGGATTTCAGTGAACCATTACAAATTATCAACCACAATATCAGGCTTGATGATGTTGTAGAGATTCATGATATCAGCTCACTGACACAGGATGATTCCGAAACAACGCTCAAAGAGTGCATGGAAAAGGGACGTCGTCATAACTACCAGTTTGATTGTGCGCCATTGTATCGAATCAGCTTATTCAGAACGGCAGATACTATCGAGATGGTATTCAGTTTTCATCATGCCATTCTGGATGGTGGCAGTGTGGCAAATTTGATACGTGAACTCTTTTCTCGTTACCAGCATGAGGGGATGTATTCTTCAGAGGCAGATGTATTACCATCACCAGCTCTATATGTTCAGGATGAGATCCACGCATTACAGTGTCAGGAACACCAATTGTTCTGGAAAAACATGTTCAGCGGGCTGACCAGAACGCAATTACCTGCCTACCGGTTGTACGACAGTGAGCCAGAAGATCGGGTCTTCACTAAAAAAGCAATTATTTCCAAAGAAACTGAAGAAAAGCTGACAACGTTAGTCCAGCGTGAACGTGTTTCAGTTAAATCAGTATTCTTTGCCGCCCATTGTTTGACTGTGGCTAAAATTACGGCTCAGGATGAAATTGCAACCGGGTTAGTCACTCACGGCAGACCAGATGCACAGAATTCAGAGCAAACACTGGGTTTGTTTCTCAATACATTACCTGTCCGTTTTTCTGTGCAGAATAAAACATGGAAAGAGTGTATCCATGCTGTATTTAGCGCTGAACAGCGTCATGCTCCATATCGTAAATATCCGCTTAATGCTATCCGGCAAGTAGCAGGAGAAGGCGTGGAAATAAGCTCCGCATTTAATTACATTCATTTTCATGTATTAAAAGATGTTTTTGACACTCCTGATTTATCTCTCATTGCATTTGATCCGTGGGAAGAGACTAACTTTGAATTACTGCTCAATGTCATGACCGATTTCAGTACCGGCCAACATTATCTGCGATGTGATTTTGATGGCAGTGTGTTCTCACAGATTCAGGCTGATACCTATATGGATATCTATATGTCCATATTGAACAGAATGATCAGCCATCGTGATCAACCGGCAACGCTGAGCCAGCCGCTTACACAAAGCAACAAAGGCATATATTCTCAGGAATTTATCTCTGTACTGGCGATGATGGCCAAAAATGTACGGGAACAGCCGGATGCAATTGCAATCCGTCATCATGATCTGCAATGGAGTTACAGGAAACTCTGGTCGGAATCCGGGAAAATTGCTTCCGTGTTGATTGCTGGTGGCGTTGTGCAGAATACGCCTGTTGCCATTGCGCTTGAACGTTCTCCGATATTGGTTTCATCACTGATTGGTGTTATGAGAGCAGGCGGCGTTTGTCTTCCGTTGGATTTAAGCTATCCGGCTCAGCGTATTGAAGCCATGACGGAACAGGCTCAGCCAGCACTTGTCATTGTTGATGATAAATCCAGTCAGTTATTTAACGTGGCGGCAATTCCAACCGTCAGGGCTGACACGCTGATACACAGGGGTGTGCCTTTATCAGATACAGAGAAACCAGAGACAGAAATAGAGCCTGAACAACTGGCTTATTTACTGTTTACTTCCGGTTCAACGGGAAAACCTAAAGGTGTGGCAATGCCGCATCGTAGCTTGTCAAATATGGTTATTTGGCAGAATGAAACCCAATCCGGTAAAAATATTGGTTCTACCTTACAGTATGCGCCACTGAGTTTTGACGTTTCATTTCAGGAGATTTTCTCTACGCTGACTGCCGGTGGCGAGTTACATCTTATCAGTGAAGATGAACGACGCGATCCTTTGCAATTACTGCGTACTCTTGATAATTACCGGACAGAAAGAATTTATTTGCCTTATGTTGCGCTTCAGCAATTAGCTGAAACAGCCGTTGCACTGGAAACCTACCCGAAAAACCTGAAAGTTGTTATTTCATCAGGAGAACAACTTCGGGTGACTGATGATATTCGTTTGCTTATCGGTCAGATTAATAACGGTATTCTTGAGAACCAGTACGGTCCGACGGAAACCCATGTTATCACGGCATTTACTATGCAGGGTGATCCGGCAGTTTTTCCGGCGCTTCCTCCCATTGGTAAAAGTATCAGCAACGCAGATATCATCTTGCTTAATAGCCAGTTAGAAGAAGTCGCTATCGGTGAACAGGGGGAAATTTATGCCCGTGGTTTACCTGTTGCACAGGGCTATTACCGCCAGCCAGAATTAACCGCAGAACGCTTTATTGTCCTTAAAGGCAGCGGGGAGACACTCTATCGAACCGGTGATCTGGGTGTAAAACTCAGGGATGGCAATATCCTCAGCTTAGGCCGTAAAGATACTCAGGTTAAAGTACGTGGGTATCGTGTAGAACTGGCAGAAATAGAATTAGCGATATCGAGTACGCCCGGTGCTGATAAGGTTCTGCAAGACGTTGCTGTTGTCGTTCAGCAACATGGGGAAAATGATAGCCTGCTGGTGGCATTCTTGGTAGGAGAAAAGAATGAAGCCTTAACTGGGCGTATACAGCAACATTTGTCTGAAAAATTGCCTAAATACATGGTGCCTTCCCGAATAGAGTGGCTGAGTACTCTGCCTAAAACGCTAAGTGGTAAGCGTGATGATGCTGCATTACGTAGTATGAAGATTATGCAATGCCATAACAACGCAGAAGATATTGCGCCACGAGACAATTATGAACAGGTTCTGTGTGATTTGGCCGCTGATTTGCTGAAAATTCCTGCTGTATCTGTTCACCAGAATCTGTTTGATATCGGGGCTACTTCATTAACTGCCATGAGAATGGTGGTCTTGATTGAAAAGCATTTCAGTACCAGTGTTCCTTTGTCTCTTTTTATCAGTTACCCGACGGTTGCCCAGTTAGCTGCACATATCAGGGAAGAGGGAGGGTATCCAAAATTCAGTCCGCTTGTCCCCATGCGAACGACAGGGCATAAACAACCACTGTTCTTTGTCCATCCTATGGGGGGAAATGTGTTGTCCTATTTGCGGTTAGTGAAGTATTTCCCTGACGATCAGCCTTTCTATGCATTACAGGCGCATGGTGTAGACGCAGGATCTATACCGCTGAACAGTATACAGGAACAGGCTGCAAATTATCTGGAAGCTATACGTGGAATACAGCCACATGGCCCATATTCAATCGGAGGTTGGTCTTATGGCGGATTTGTCGCATTCGAGATGGCCCGACAATTGAAAGAGCAGGGTGAAGACGTCACAGACCTCTTTATTTTAGACACGGTGGCTGTTAACGCATCGTCTCAGACAACAATAAATGAAGGCGCTTTGCTGCGATGGTTCTTTTGGGAATTATTATGGCTGAACGAAGGCGCCACACTCCCGGAACAGACCTTACCGGAACAGATTACCTCTTTGCAGGAACAGTTTGAATATATCACCGAGCATGCTATCGCGACAGGTGCAATTCCTCAGGGTAGTTCCCGTGCAGTCATACAGCGGTTATTCGATGTGTATAAAGCTAACTGGAAAGCGGCTACAGATCATGTTGCTGATAAAGCGGATATCAATATGACTTTATTACATGCAACACGGCCGTTACCTGTCATTTTGCGCTCTATGCATGATGCGGTACGAAGTGAGTATCGTGATCCGAAAAATGGCTGGGAGAGCAAGACAAGCGGTTATATCAATGTCATTGATGTGCCCGGGGATCATCTGGAAATCATGGAAGAACCTTATGTACAGGAAGTGGCAAAGGTCATTCTTCAGGAAATGAAAAAATCGTCTACAAAACAAGTCATATCGGATTCGGAGAAAATATGTCCCGTCCATTGAAAGTTATTATAGCTGGTGCAGGTATTGGCGGATTAACGACGGCGGTTGTTTTACAGCGTCTTGGTTATGAGGTTGAAGTTTACGAACAAGCAACGACTTTACGAACGGCAGGTTCTGGTCTGTCTGTGATAACTAATGCTGTTGCGGCGCTATCCTCTATTGGAGTTAATCTGAAACTGGAAAACTTTGGTGCTCCGGTTAAGAATTTCGAAGTCAGGAACGTTAAGGATCAGCTTATACGCAGAATGCCTGTACCTGAAATCTCGTCTTCCAATGGATTTGATAGTGTCTGTTTATCACGTAAGGCACTACAGGAAGCCCTGTTACAGCAATTAGATCAGAACATTATTCATGTCGATGCGAAAGTAGATGAAATTATCGAAAGTGATAATGCGGTTACTGTCCGTTTTGCTGACGGAAGAGAAACACAGGGTGACCTGTTGATTGGTGCTGATGGTATCCACTCTGTTGTCCGGGAATATCTACAGGGGAATCAGCCGCTCCGTGCTTCTGATTATATCTGCTGGCTGGCAATTACCCGTTATCAGCATCCGCAGATTACCCCCGGCTATGTTGTCCATTATTTGGGGCAGGGAAAACGAGTCGGTTTAATCGATATAGGCGGAGGTGAAGTTTATTGGTGGGGAACTGCAAACATGAGTAACGAGCAGGCCTGTCATTGGGAAGGGAGTAATCAGGATGTTCTGGCCTATTTTGAGGGTTGGCCGACAATTGTTTCCGACATTATTTCACAAACGCCATCGGAAGATATTATCTCCGTATCTGCGCAGGACAGGCCTTTTTCCCCGCTTTGGGGGAAAGGAAGAATTACTCTTTTAGGTGATGCTGCTCACCCTATGCTTACGACCCTGGGCCAGGGTGCCGGGATGGCGATTGAAGATGCTGCTGTTCTGGGGCATATGTTGAAGCAGCAGCCAGATCCAGTTGCCGCTCTGCGTCAATACGAGAAAGTGCGTATCCCAAGAACCGAACTGTTTGTTGATGAGTCAAAGATACAAAGCGATCTTGGACAGAAAGATGGTATTTTTGATTGTCAGCAGAGGGACTTATCTTTACAGTCTTTACCAGAGACGGCTCTCAGAGAAGACTTTGAAAGATTCTTACACTTTCCGGTGGGAGATCTTACTCTCCAGACCCTATAACGACTCTTTTGGTTAAAGCATTTTTGTCGTAAAAAATCTGCAACGGGCTGTGTTTAAAGTAAAAATACAGCCCGTTATTATTCAACAATGATTGGCTCTGAGATCCCAAATTTTCATTATTTGTGTAATGGATGATTCAAGAACCTCCAGCGAAACGTCATCTCTGGCTAAAGTTGAAAATCCTAACAGAAGACCATTGAACAACGCCGCCATTGCTGAAGGATCACTTTCGCTTGCTAACTCACCGTTATCTATGGCGCGCTGTATACACGAAGCAAAACCTTTCCGCGTTTCTTCTCTGATATCTGCCAGCAGTTTTTGGATATGTTCATGCTCTGGTGAGCAAACACTAGCTGACAATACGAGTAAACAACCCGAGGGGTGATCGTATTCTGTTTGCATTCTCGCTGAGTGACGTAGTGCCATTTCAACCGCGTCTTTGGGAGGTATGTTCTGATCCCAAAGGCTTGCGGTTACCTGACCATATGTATCCAGATAACGGGTTACTACTTCTTTAAATAGTGCCTCTTTGGAGCCAAAGGCAGCATAGAAACTGGGAGCAGAAATGCCACCCATTCCAGCTTTTAGCTGACTCAGAGACGTTGATTCATAGCCGTGTTCCCAAAACAGAAACATCGCCTGATTGACCGCTACATCTCGATCAAAACGACGTGGACGCCCCATTTTAGCCATCATTATTTCCTCATTAAAGTCTACTTAAATACTAATCGATATAAAAGTCCTTGACAAGGTAGCCTTGTTATCTCTACTTTTATATCGATCGATATATATATTAAAAGGATCATTTAAATGCATGAAAACACCTCTGTATTATCAGTAACGACAACTGAGCGTCTTCCTATTTCCGGATTATTGGGGCTGGCAATGACGGGCTTTATTGCTATTTTGACGGAGACACTACCCGCAGGGTTACTACCTCAAATTAGCTTGGATTTTGGCGTTTCAGAAGCGTTAGCGGGTCAGTTAGTCACTCTTTATGCTCTAGGGTCATTATTAGCAGCAATTCCTCTTGTCGCCGCAGTACGCGGTTATCGGAGACGACCCGTTCTACTCTGCGCGATTGTTGGTTTTTTGATTTTTAATACGATTACTGCATTATCCTCAAATTATTTTCTGACATTAACTGTACGTTTTCTGGCTGGAGTTGCAGCGGGTCTTGCGTGGGGGTTTTTAGCCGGTTATGCACGGCTGATGGTACCAGTTTCATTGCAGGGCCGGGCAATGGCCGTGGCAATGGTGGGAACACCAATTGCATTATCTCTGGGGGTTCCGGTCGGGACTTGGGCGGGTAATCTGGTTGGCTGGAAAGGAACCTTTGCGATTATGTCTGGCCTGACACTAATACTGGCGATATGGGTCATACTTAAGGTACCTGATTTTCCTGGGCAAAGTGCAGAGCGGCGTGTTCCTGTTTACAGAGTTTTTACCACAGCGGGTGTTCGTCCGGTGTTGCTTGTCATTTTTTTCTGGATGTTGGCACATAACATTCTTTATACCTATATCTCACCTTTTCTTGTACCCGCCGGATTATCGGAACGTGTTGATTTCATTCTCCTGATATTTGGGATAGCAGCTTTACTGGGTATCTGGATCATCGGGTTATTGGTTGATAACTATCTGCGAATACTGGTGTTACTCAGCCTCAGCATATTCACCTTAACTGCCGTTATGCTTGGTTTTGGTGGTAATATCCCTTCAGTCATTTATCTGGGAGTTGCTGTCTGGGGATTAACCTTTGGTGGTGCAGCGACATTACTGCAAACGGCTTCTGCTGACGCCGCAGGGGATGGTGCCGATATAGCGCAATCTATGGTTGTCACTGTATGGAATATTGCCATCGCTGGTGGCGGTATTCTGGGAGGAATTCTGCTGGAAACCCTTGGAGTATCTTCATTCCCCTGGGTGATCTGTCTATTGTTATTAGCTGGATTAACTTTAGGCTGGAAGTCTAAAAAATATGGCTTCCCCAGCAGTCGTAGGCTCCAATAAGCGCAAAAGATAGCGTATTTTTGGTACCTCCTTCACTCTAAAGAAGGCACCTGAACAACATTCATTAAGATCTGCTTTCCTATTTTAACCGCAGATCTTTTTGTATATGAGCATGGAAACATACAGTGATGATTACTCTATGCTCGTGGCGCAATTCCCATCGATATGCTCACCTGAAAAAGCTCGTTTAACAAAAATGGTAGAGTCGGGCAAAGAGCCTTTCATTGTGGCCGAGTGGCTCAAACCGGGATAGAGATGCCACTCAATATGACTGCCTCGTTTGCACGCAGCAGTAACAAGCTTAATCTGTCCGGCTTTTGGTGAGTCTACATCCTGCCCACCTGTTCCCCAGAAAATAGGAATGTCTGTTTTTATGGCGGGATAATACCTGACGCTCAGGATAGCTTGTATAAGTGGTACTGGATCTTTCTTAAAACTATTTGCGCCGGTTAAGTTATCTGAAAATATCTGTTTTTCTATATCACGCAGACAGTGAGTCTGTGAAAGGCGAAAAGCCGGGATTGCTTTGTCACTCAGATAATCCTCAGGCGATAATGATGGTTTGACTAACGGTACAGTATTCACTGCTAATAAAAAGTAAGCAAGTGTATGTCTGACAGTATCGTCTCGTTTTACCATTTTCTTGATAGCGTCAGGCACACTGGTTCCCGTTGTTACAGCACCGACAATATCAAGATCAGGTGAGTAGCTTTTTGCGTATAAGGTAGCGGCAAATGTAGCTCCTCCGCCTTGCGATTGTCCAATGAGGATTGTTTTCTTTGATAGATGAAAATTGCCTTGCTGAACTGCGCGGATACTATCGAGCAGACTATAAGCTGTAGCCCGATAGTCAGAATATGGGTGCAATCCCGGAGTCCCCAATCCTTGGTAATCTGTAGAAACAATGGCGTATCCTTGTTTGAGCCAGTAGTTGAGGTAGCTAATATCACGTTTACTACGGCCTGCAAACGATGGGGCACAAATATTCGCGATACCGACAGTACCATGTGCCCAGGCTAGTAATGGCCATCCCCCTTTTGGTGGTGTTCCTTTCGGTAAAAATAGCGCGCCAGAAACCGTAATTGGAGAGTGGTTATCGATCCCATCGGTCGAACTATAGAGAATACGAATGTTTTGATCGGCATTTGACAGGCTTTGTGCAGAGTCTAATGGTTCGACACGAAGTAATTGACCGGCTTGTTCCGGTGTTTTCCCTGCCCAATTATAAAATGTGGGTAGATTACGCTCTCCGGTACTCATTGGAGTTCCGGCAAAGGCAAGCACAGGATTGATTGTTAATGAAAAAAATAACATGCTAATCAATCTTTTACTGCACAATGATATTGTTGTCATGATTTTTCGTCCCCAATTTCTTCAAATATCACTCACCTTAGCAAACTCCACTTATCTGTAGATGAAATGCTTATTTGTTTAAATCACGTATCTGTGGATGGCAACGCAGGGTTTTTGTCATTAACCTGAAATACCTTACATATGAAGTGCAAGGTATTTCAGATTTGCTAAGAGGAGTTTTAGATATCCTGAAGTCGGAGTAATGCGTCAACATCACCTGAAACAATCAGAGGCAGGTGGCGAGTTATTGTTTCTACCGGCCAGTCCCACCATGCTAATTTCTCTAGTTTGACTATGACATCAGGGGGAAAACGGGTTTTTATGATTCTAGCCGGATTACCGCCAACTATGGTATATGCCGGCACATCGGTAGTGACAACAGTACGGGAGGAAATAATCGCACCATTGCCTATTTTTACACCAGGCATAATTAACGCATCATAACCTATCCAAACATCGTTTCCGATCACGGTATCTCCCTTGATGGGAAGTTCTTCAAGGGCAGGAGTAACTTTTTCCCATCCATGACCAAAAATCTGGAAAGGGTAAGTTGAAATACCAGATAACTTATGGTTTGCACCATTCATGATAAATTGCACTCTTCTTGCTATAGCGCAAAATTTACCAATTATCAGTTTGTCGCCAATAAACGGGAAATGATATAGAACATTACGTTCAAAATTTTCAGCATCTTCCGGGTCATCGTAATAAGTGTAATCTCCAATAATAATGTTCGGATTTTTCACCGTATTTTTGATATAGCAAACTTGAGGAAAACCCTTCATTGGGTACTTGTCGTAGGGGACAGGGCCATTCACATGAACTCCTTTTTTCTCTTATATCGTTATACACTTCGCCTTTCAAGTAGCTTCTTTGTTGGCTGCGATCGTTCACCCCAGTCACTCACATAGTTATCTAGGCTCCCGAGGATTCTCTCCCTTGCCGCCGCAACGCATCTTGAAATCCATTGTGGATAGAGTATTAACTAATAAGCTCAATATCGTTTAAATTACTGTTTTGTATTGTCGATTTTCCATTAAAGAATTGAATAAGAATATCGGTCAGCACATCAGGCCGTTCTATCATAACAAGATGGTCTGATTTTTTTATTGTCGTAAATATAGAATTAGGGAAAATGGAGGCACAACGTTTAATAATTTCTGGTGGAGTAATGATATCGTATTCACCCGTTATGAATAAAGTGGCTTTGTTAAAGCCGTTTGCTTTCTCATATTCTCGTTGGTTTAAAAGGCGTTTTTGGAGATACTTATATCTTTCTGCATGATGGCGTGTTGATTCCAGTAATGTTTTCTTAACAAGTTTATATGTTGTTTCTCTGCCTAGTATGTCGACATCCGGATCAAGGCAAAGAATACTTGCAATGGTATTTTCTGTAAATTCTTCATAATTCCCTTCGGTCAGTGCCTTTAATGCTGTATCCAGCTTATCTTGAATATGAAGTGGCTGGGTGAGTGCAGTGCCAATAAATGCTGTTTTATTCACTCTTTCAGGCCATTTGTACGTAAACTCAAGCGCTGTAGCTCCGCCGTATGAAATACCGATGAGGTTTATTGTTTGTAAAGACAAGGTATCTAAAAGGTGTAGTGTGCATTCCGCCAGAAACTCAAAATTTTGATTTGGGGGAATATCGTCAGCAGAACCCGTCCCGGGAAGGTCAACAAAGATGAGAGGGCTGTCTTCTTTGAGGAGGTATTCTAGGTGAGGTAAGGAGTACATATCCTGAAAACCACCAACGATAATAAATGTTGGGACTACTTGGGGGTCACTGATGTCACCAATAACCCGAAAAGCATATTTTACTCCGTTCCATGTGATTTCCCTTCTATCATGAGGCGGAATGCGAAAACTGGAATCAATAAAAGCAGAGAGTGATTGAACATTCCTGAATCTTAGAACATCGCTCCAGTCTATTTTCTTTCCTAGCTTATCCTCAATAAAGATTTGTATTTCAACTAAAGAAATAGAATCTGCGCCAAGACTGAAAAAATCATCATAAATATCCATTGATTCAACAAGTAGCACTTCACGACATATTTCCAGTACATCATGTTCAGTCTTATTTAACTTGGTTTTTTGCAATGACTCAGTCATATCTTCCTCCTATTGTCATCTAACCAATATTATATCCTAATTTTCATTCTGTGAAATATAGGAAGTAAAATGTAGCAACTTTAAAATAAATCATTTATTAATAGTATCCACTGGGACTAATGTTAGAGTTTTTTATTTGATTAAAAATATCAATCTAAATAATATTTGATTGATATTGTCTCTATTAATTTTATTTTTCTTTTTGAAAAAGAAGATAGAAATAACTATATGTTTAATCGTCTAATCTGGCATTTTTTTATCTATATACGGTAAACTGATTCATTATTTTTATATGAGAATAAAAAAGAGAGAGCTTCATGGAGAATTCCTTCCAGAAAGCACGCTGGTTACGAGATCTACAACGTTTTTTACCACTGAAAAGTCAGTTTATTTTATCTGGTAATGTCAGGGATCTTCAGGCATATGAAATTGCTCCAGAGGTTATGACTCCACTGGGGCTGGGACAAGTGTTACAAAATACACTGTTTGATATGGGCTATACCCATATCATGACATTTAATCTTCTTTCAGGATTTACGCTAATCAATCATTCATCCCAGTCTGAAGAGCAGGGAAAAGTATTATTACAACGCATGGGATTGCCGATAAATACGAATAGTATTCCTGGTGGAATTGATTTACTAAATAGTGTACTGGAGAAATGGGTAGCGTACCCAGATGAACCAATTGCATTATGCGTGGATTTTGCTTCCTGTCTGATTTCTCAGCGTGAAAATCTTACCGCTATTGAACACCACTTATTTACCCGTGCCTTAGTTCTTTCTCATCAGGCAAAAGCCCGTCCGGCAGGCCTTCAGCGACAGCCATTTTTTAATACTATTTTCTGGGTAGTTGAAAAGGAGACTGATTTACCGGACTGGTTTCTGATTAACAATCCTCGAATACGCCATATTCCGGTCGCCAAACCTGATGGGCAAATGCGCCGAGCGCTGGCACCGACTTTATTACGTTCCTTACCGGATTTTGATCAAATATCGCATAATGAATATACCGTTTTATTAAGTGATTTTATTGATGAAACAGAAGGTCTGCTACTACTCGATTTAACTGCAATTATACAACTTGCCCGGCTTGAGAAAGTTCCGGTAACACGTATCAGCGATGCAGTCAGGCGTTATAAAGTGGGTATTACGGAAGATCCGTGGCAAAAAATTGATAAAAATAAAATCCGCAATGCTTATGACATCATACAAAAACGTGTGAAAGGTCAGAATCATGCAGTTACTCATTTACTGGATATTATTAAGCGCGCAGTAACCGGTGTTGGTAGTAGTAAAAGCGGGCGCCCTCGTGGTGTGTTGTTTCTCGCGGGTCCTACTGGTGTCGGTAAAACCGAGCTGGCAAAAACCGTGACTCAGTTATTGTTTGGTGATGAAAGTGCTTATATCCGCTTTGATATGTCTGAATTCAGTGCTGAACATGCCGATCAGCGCCTTATCGGAGCTCCCCCCGGTTATGTGGGTTATAACACGGGCGGTGAACTGACTAATGCTATTCGGGAAAAACCGTTCAGCGTTGTACTGTTTGATGAGATTGAAAAAGCACATCCGCAATTAATGGATAAATTTTTACAGATTATTGATGATGGCGTTCTGACATCAGGCCGTGGTGATCGTGTCTATTTTTCTGAGTCATTAATTATATTCACCTCAAACCTTGGCATTTATCGACTGAATAATGAAGGGGAGCGGATTGCTAACACCACCCCAGATGAACCGTTTGACACTGTGCAACAGAATATAAAACGGGAAATCGAACGTCACTTCAAATTGGTACTAAACCGCCCAGAATTACTCAACCGTATTGGTGAAAATATTATTGTTTTTGATTTTATCCGGCCGGATGTGGCAGAGCAGATTTTTAACCAAATGGTCAGTAATATTCTGCACGAGCTGGAAAAACAAGGCTTGTTCATCACAATTGCGGATACCGTAATAACCATCCTTAAATCCCATTGTCTGGCAGATTTATCTAACGGTGGAAGAGGTATTCGTAATCAGCTTGAAATCCACCTTATCAACCCGTTATCAAGGGCGGTCTTTGACCTGAATGAATGCGCGAATAAATCTTTTTGTATCGAACGGATAGAATTAGGCGAAACAGGTGAAATAACAACAGTACAACTGATACCGGTTGAGGAATCAGTCTGATGGAGATTAGTTTATCGCGCCTGCATTTTCCTGTGACCTCTCTCGGTCCGGGAAAACGTATCGGAATCTGGACACAGGGATGTAGCATTCGTTGTAAGGGATGTATGTCTCCGGATACATGGCGACCTACACAACAACGCATAGCGATTAACACTCTGATGACACAGCTTACTCCTTGGCTGACAAAAGCAGATGGCATTACCATTTCCGGTGGTGAACCCTTTGATCAGCCAGAGGCACTTTATGCGTTATTAAAATCGTTACGCCGTCACTTTTCTGGCGATATTCTGGTTTTCAGTGGCTACGAATACCGCATATTAAAAACAAGGTTACAGACTATGGTCGGCTTAATTGATGTGTTGGTTTCCGGTCCTTATCGGCAGGAAGCAACACAGGCTTTGCGTTTGCGTGGTAGTGACAATCAGGAATTGCATCTTTTAACGCCATTAGGCCGGCAGCTTTATCACTCTTATCATCTGCCATTAGAAAAAACGGATAAAGTTTTGGATCTCGCTTTGGATGCTCAAGGCCGGGTATTTATTGCCGGCATTCCGAAAAAAGGAGATATGGAACGATTCAGGGATCTGCTTATCCAAGGGGATCATCAGGTAACACAGATTAAAAAATAGAATAACAACAGGTATGTTATGGTAATGATGCGTTTTTGCCCCCATTGTAAGACAGAGCGGCCCCTGACCGAAATTTTCTGTGAAGGATATATCAGTACACAGTCATGTGGATGGGACTTATCTGCTGAACCTATCCATAAATCAGGCTGGCGTCCACAATTACCAGAGTCAATATCCACTGATATAACAACAATACCTACAGAGGCAAGGCTTCAGGAGCAGGTTTACGTTTGTGTGAACGGTCATCCAATGGAAGAGGATGATCTTATTTGCCTGCAATGTGGTGGGGATGCAGCGGAATTCTCTGTGGAAGACAATGTTGATCAGGATACTCTTTTTTTATCAGCAGAAGCACTAATAGAATCAGCATTTACAGAACCAACATCAAATAACCTGATGTCCGTCGGAAACTGGCTAGTAGGTGAACGGATAAATAACAAGGGTAATTACCGTGAGCGCTATCATGTAACTCATCAGGACACTGGCAGACAGGGCGTTTTAACACTTTATCAGCAGGGAGAAGAACCAGACCTGTCTGTTTATGATGTGTACCGGATTTTACCAAACAATCATGTTCCTGAGTTACTGGAAACCGGCCGTCAATACGACAGGTCATGGCATGTGACAGAATATATTCCCGGTGGTTCGCTGGAAGATTTTATTGCGCTGGGAAATGAATGGCTACAGGAAGAAATTCCTCAACTTATTCTGGAAATAGGGCAGGCGCTGAATGCCTTTTCGGAGCGTGGTTTACGTCATCGTAATCTTAAGCCTTCCCATCTAATGATCCGCCAGCGTTCGCCATTGGATATTGTAGCTATAGAGTTTGGTTCAGCCTGTTTGTCCGAGTTCGAGCTTGATATTGTTTCACCGTTGGATATCAGCCGATACAGTGCACCGGAAACCTTAGCTGGTGGAGTGTCTGCCGCTTCCGACTGGTGGAGTATGGGTATTATTCTACTCGAACAAATCACTCGTGGACGCTGTTTTGAGCAGGTTCATACTAATGCCTTTTTAATTCAAGTAATGGCACATGGGATCACTATTCCTGATGATCTGGATGAAAATATCCGTATTCTTTTGCTCGGATTATTAGCCCGCGATCGTACACAACGTTGGCAATGGCCTGAGGTGTCTGCATGGCTGGATGGTCGGCCTATGGCTGCTCCTGCTGAGATAAATCAGCAACTACCGCAGCACGGACAACAAATTATTCTGGCCGGTCAGGAATATAATCAGCCTGCTCAATTTGCTCTAAAAGCGGCAGAGGCGGTGCAATGGAATGAGGCATTATCTCTATTATTACGCGGAGAACTCATTTCATGGCTTGCCGGAATGAGTCACTATGAATCAATTCATACGCAGCTGCGTCTTTTCCTTGATACTCAGGATATTGATGATAATTTCCGTCTGACGTTGACTTTAAAAGTACTAAATCCGGATATACCGTTTATTTACTGTGGTGAGATAATTACGCCTTCTTGGTTATTAGAACATGCAGATATTGGCTACAAATTAATTAATGACCCGCTGTCACAGTTGTTACGCCAAATTGAACCTGAACACTGGCTGGTACAACTTAACCATCGTCAACGACAGGTTTACAGTCGGGCAGAGAAGCTTGAAATCAACCTGAATGAAAATTCATTGAGAGTTTATCTGCTTATTACCTCTCATAGTCAGCTAATTACCCGTTGGCGGGCACACTACCAGTTATTCCCCGATACACACCATAGTGGTTTACGAACCCTGATTGATCAGCAAAACTTAAAGGATGAAGACCTTATTCTATTATTGAGTGCTGATATTGGTCAGTTTATTGCACGTCAGACATTACTGGATCAGGCCGCTAAACTTGCGAAGCGTTATCATATTAGTACGTTTGATCGTATACAGGCAGATGCGTTATTACAGTTACCCCGATTAACACTCCATCAGCAGGTAAAAGAACGAATCGGTGATTTTTGTTGTTGCGGGATTACGGACATTGACGATTGGGCAGAGCAATTTTTATTGACCCAGCGTTTGTCACTTGAGCAATTTATTGTGATGTTGTCTGTTCCGGCAGAGCAATGGTTTGTGCCAGAAAAACAGCGTTACATTCAGCACGTCATGCAGTTTTTTACCCGGAAAATCACTGCAAGTACTCAACGGGGTAATTTGGTTCGTATGCGCCTGACCCCATCGGCAGGTCGGGTTGATATGACAGAACTAAATGGAGTTAAAAAAAGTGCTCTGGATTTGTTACAGCATCTAATTAACCGCCCTAAAAATACTATCGCAATCGATAGTCAAACTTTACTGCAAATGCCTAAAGTTAACGACAGGTTGCGGATATTGCAGATGAAAAGCGAGTTATACCATCGTGACACGGGTATAAACGGTATGTATCTGGGATTTCCTTTTCTACTTATTCATACCCGACCGTCACAAATGAAGCCCCGTATAGCACCGCTGTTTCTCTGGCCTGTTAATTTAGTCATGAATACCGGAATGCGCGGTATTGCCCGTTTACAGTTTGATAATGAACGTGGAGCAGTCAAACTTAATCCGGCATTAGCCAGCCTGAATGATATTCCGCCGGTAAAAGAGTGGCAGACGATTTTAGAACAGTTGATCGGATATGCTGGCTTGACTGTTGATGGAGTCATGGAGAAGCTCTCTACTATCATGCCGGTATCAGTAAAAGACTTATCAGCACTACCATCAGATGCGGAAATAGCGGAAAACAGTGCATCATTATGTTGCTCGGCTGTTTTGTTCCATGCATCGTTTATCGGACAGACTATAGGTGAAGATCTACAACAAATAGCCGGATTGCCTATTGATCACACAGCACTGGAAAAAGCACTGGGGCTGGTGGAGGCTGAAATATCAGAACCTTTTCCACTGAAAGCAGCTGAACGTTATTTTGTTAGTGCAACAGATCCCTCACAGGAAACAGTGATATCGGCAGCACGCCAGAACAAGGGGTTATTGGTTGAAGGACCGCCGGGAACGGGGAAAAGCCAGACCATCGTAAATTTGATTGCAGATACTATCGGTCAACAGAAAACGGCACTGGTGATTTGTCAGAAACCAGCAGCGTTGGAAGTTGTGTATAAACGTTTGATAGCCTGCGGCCTGATTAATCGTATTGTGCATGTGCGTCAAGCGCAGAAAGGGCGGGATGTAATTCAATCAGTACGTGAACAGATAGACTCTCTGTTTATGCTGAAGAAAACCGGCGATCAAATAATGAATTGGGAGTATAAACGTGACCTTATTGCTAAGCGTATAAATACACATGAAACTCAGTTAGATAACTATTACAACGGATTGTACCAGTATCATGAGGCGGCAGGATGTTCTTATCGTCAATTGTTGGCATCTCTGATTGCTTTGCGCGATAAGCATAATACAGCAGCAGTTTGTCTCGATTTACCGCAGATTTTACCAAAACTACAGCTGTTCTTCCGTTCATCAGAGCCAATTGAAATAGCTAAAATCATTGATGATATCGTTCAGGCTGCTCCGCTCTGGCTGGCTGCAAATTATGAAAACAGTCCATTTTCACAATTATGTTATTTCTCTTCGGATGAGCTTAGCCTTCAGCAATTTAACCGGGTTTTAGCCGGGTTTATACAGGCCGAAACGGCACGTGAACAAACCCTGACACTACCTTATACACAGATAACTCTTGAGAAACTGTCTGATCATCAGGTTGCCTTGGATGCCTGTAAAACAGCTTTCTCTTTGTTATCTACTCTGGAGTGGAAGCAGTTTTCCCGCTGGCTGCCGTTATTTTGCGATGAAAAAGGACAGCGGTTACGTGGTCAGCAGATTATTAGTCAGTTGGAAGTTCTGATAGAGCAGCTACAGCAGATAGATAACTCCTTGTGCGACCCTCGTTTCTTTAATCTTTTGGCACAAAGTGAAAGCCGGCTGCTGATGCAATTGTCACTGGCGCTAAAAGAGAAACAACTTACTTCATTCTGGTTGCATCTGAATCCGTTTTATTATAACCGTCAGCGCAAACTCAACTCATTTACTGCCACTCATGGGATCGAAAATAATCCGGCACAGCATAGCGCACTTCATCATTCCATTAAAGCTGAACAGGCTAGGCGCCTTATTCGTGATGAACTGAACCAGTTACATCTGCAACTTGAATTAGAAGCGCTTTCTGATTCTGATATCTTTTTATTACTTCAGCAGTCGATAAATACAACTGAAACTCTTCGCCAGATTGCTGAATTGGCGCAATTAGTGGTTAATTATCCGCAACCTGTTCATTTATTCGGTGCGATATGTCATCAAGAGCAGCTCGGTTTTTTACAGCAGAGTTTTGAGATTGAAGCCGCAATTACACGCGTTCAGGCAAAGGAAAAAAGTCGGAATGCACTTGGTTTGTTGGAACCATATCTGACCATTCAGACACAACAACGCTTTTCCAGCGCGATTGAACACCAAGCATCCATTAATCATTATCTTATTGCGTTACAGACTGCACTGCCGACATTAAAACCTTATCTGGAGTACAGTTTACTTTCTACTGATTTCAGTGAAATTCACCGGGAGATTTTGGCTCTCTTACGCCCTTATGCTGATGCATTTTCTCAGTTCAGCGACACAGAACTCCTTCACACAATTGAACAAACGCTTAAACACCACTATTACCTGGCCCTGAAAACATTATTTGAGAGCAGAACGCCGGCTTTATCTACTGAGCCAGATGTTTTGAATAACAACTCACAGCAACTGGAAAAAGAATTAGCGGAGCTTCAGACGCTAAACCGTGAATCACTCAATAAAGGATTAGAGTATCAGCAAATCAGCCCACGCAGCGTGTGGGAAGAAATTACACGTTTAACCGGAAAACGAGCCAGAAGATTACGGGAGTTTATCGAAGAAGGAGAAACACTCGGTTTGATGCGTCTTCGCCCGATATGGCTGATGACTCCGGATATTGCCAGTCAGATTTTACCACTCAGACCCGGTTTTTTTGATACGGTTATTTACGATGAGGCATCACAAATGCCGATAGAGTATGCGTTACCAACGCTATATCGTAGTAAGCAAATGATAGTTAGTGGCGATGATAAACAGATGCCGCCTTCCAGTTTTTTTAGCGGATCAATAAATAATGGTCTGGAAGACGGGGAAGAAAATGATTCCCCAGAGCAGCAACAGAAAAAGAGTGATAACGAGTGGGATTATCGACAACTTGTCGAGTGTCCGGATTTATTGCATCTGGCACGCACAGTGCTGCCGGTTTATACACTCGACATCCACTATCGTTCTGCTTACCGCGATTTAATTAATTTCTCCAACCATGCTTTTTATGAAAAACGCCTGAATATTCCGGCACAGCATTCAGAAACAGTACTCAGCAAGATAAAACCCCTGTCACTGGAGATGGTCAATGGAACATACCATAATCAGACCAATCCTGAAGAAGCAAAAGCCATCATAATACGTCTGTCTGAAATATGGCGGATACCATTTGAAAACCGGCCGTCTGTCGGGATTGTCACTTTTAATCAAAAACAAGCCCAGTTAATACATCAGTTATTGATAGAACTGACTGAAACAGATACAAATTTTTGTCAGGCTTATATACAAGAAATGCAACGGCAGGAACAGGGTGAAGATATGGCTCTGTTTGTAAAAAATGTTGAAAACGTACAGGGCGATGAACGGGATGTGATTTTATTTTCCACGACATTCGGACGTAATAAACAAGGTACTTTTCGGCGTAATTTCGGTGTGTTAGGGCAAACAGGTGGTGAACGCAGGCTCAATGTGGCGATTACCCGAGCCAGAAAACAAGTAGTTATTTTCTCATCGATGCCTCTGGATGAAATATCTGATTTGTTTGCAAGCTATCGCAAACCTGAAATTCCCCGGAATTTTTTGCAGGGATATTTAATGTTCTCCCGTAACCTGTCTATCGGACAAAATGAACAGAATCAGGCATTACTTAATAAAATGTGTCTTACTGATACAGGATTTAATGACCATAACCAGATGAGTGATGGCTTTGTGCAGTCCGTAATAGATTTTGTACAAAATCAAGGATGGCAGATAGCTAACGTGCAACAAGCCGGTGTGTTCTATTTTGATTGCATTATTGAAGATACACAAAGTGGAAAATATATCATTGGTCTGGAATGTGATATGCCGAATCACACGTTATTACAACAGGCAAGGGCGCGTGAAGTATGGCGTCCAACTGTATTAAAGAACGTTGTACCGGCCAGCTACCGTATCTCTATTGTGGAATGGTTCCATCAACCGGATATAGCACAACAGAAATTGGTTACAGCAATTACACAGGCCTTCTCAGCCCAGCATATGAATAATTTATAAATAAGACAGGTATTGTTATGAGTTCATCTCTGCACAGAATAAAGGTAAGAAAACAACATTTTATTGCTTGTCAGCGTTCACATGCTCGATTAAAGAAATATTATCAACGCTTGCAGCAAATCAGTCGGTCACTTTCTCATATTGATGAGACACGAAATCAACCATTCTTTCTGGTATTTCAGGCATTAAATACGCGGATGGAAAAGGGGATTACTATGTCCCCCAATGAAATTGATACCCTGCAAAATAATATTGAGAAATTTACACAGGATATTCAAGGTGAGATAACTCTACTTGAGGCAGAATTGCTGGAAGAACAGGAGAGGGAAGTAAGGGCAAGTTATCATCGTAGTAAGAATCTGAAATTTGTAACTGACCTTCTTGACAATAAGTTACCGGACAGTCAACCGTCATTAGATACGGCATTAATTCATTCATTCCAGAATGATGCAGAGTCAACGAGTGATTCACTTTATCAGGCACCAATAACGTTGTCTCCTCAGACAATAGCTCAGTTTGAGCAGATAGAAGCTATGATAATTAGGTTGGGTATTCTTGATAACCAGCAGGATCTCACATCGTATCAGACCCAATATCAGAAGATTTTATTACTCAATGATAAAGCGCAAAGACAGCTCAAAGCCGATTCCCTGATTTTTGAACTGGCAACCGAAATCAGACAGATACAACATTTGCAGAACCTTCGCGTTCAACTAGCTGTCACTATTGCTGAACTGGAAAGTCTGGAAGATGAAGAGGCCGTGATGATTGCTCATGAAGCTGGCAATCTAGTACAGCAAGGTTCACTTGCTGAAATAACAAATCATCTTGCATCGGTAAATGATGCCATTACTCGGATAGAACAACGTATTACTGCAGCTGAACGTCGTAATGTTGTTCTGGCAGGGTTACGCGAGTTGGGGTATCAGATAAACGAAAATGAGGTTAATGCATGGTTGACTGATGGTCAGGTGGTTATCTCGCATCCGTTAACACCGGATTATGGTTTAGAGCTTGGTGCTGGTGGTGAAGAAAGTACTCGTTTTCAGGTCAGGACAGTCGCATTTTCAGCAGAAAGAGATACTACACGTGATAGGGATATTGATGCTATCTGGTGTCAGCAACACCATCAGCTACAAGAAAATCTGGCAAAAGCAGGTGCGGAACTGACCATTGATAGAGCATTACCTCCCGGTAGCGGGAAAATGAAAGTCAGAGAACCGCATAATGTTAGCCGGCAGCAGCGTGTAGTGAACCATAGGAAGAAGGCGAAGATGAATCAGAAGTAATAACTCATAAATGCAACACGTTACGTTAATCAACCTATCTTAAATAAACAGTAAAAGAGAATAGTAATGTAGCTATATTTCGGAGAAAAACGAGTGACTGATAATAATCCAAATAAAGATTTTATAATCAGAAATATAAATGAAATTGAGCTGGATAATTTTGAACGTTCTCCATTGTATGCTTCTCATGGAGGTTCTCTCACAGAGGGGACTCAGGCTTCTAAACTGGGCGCTTCTGTTGACTGCGTTCCTCCCGGAAAACGCGCAGTGCCATATCATTTCCATTATTCACAAGAAGAAATGTTCATTGTTATCAAAGGATCTGGAACACTTCGTATTGCTGGTGACATGATACCGATAAAAGAAGGAGATGTTATCTGCATCCCACCGGGAGATAAATATCCACATCAGATTATCAATACATCCAATGAAATGCTGCGTTATGTTTCCATCAGTACAATGGAAAGTCCTGAAATCTGCGAATACCCCGATTCAAATAAATACTTAGCAAAATCTGATGTAAATGGGATGAAGAAATTCAGTGCCATGAATTTTATGGGCGAGAGTGTTGATTATTGGGAGAATGAGCCATAAAAAATCTGTAGTAGTAGGATGACAATGAATTATCGCCATGGGAATTGACTCACCATGGCGCATATATACACCTTACTTATCAACCGTGAAAGGTTACGCTTTCATTAACGGGAATGCGTTTCATACGAACATGGTGAGTAGGAGCGTTTGGGTCAGCATATCTTCTATGGAAGATTTATTTCTGATCAAACTTACTATCTGGTTGCCAGCCCGGAATATATCGAGAAATATGGAGCGCCAGCAAAACTTGAGGATTTGAGTAAACATCGTCTTTTAGCCTACAAAGGTGTTATGGGTACGCAGCGTTGGCTATTCACGCGTGGAGAGGAAAGGGTACAAATGACCCCCGAAACTCGAATAGTTTCAGATAACGCTGAACTATTAACGCGAGCGGCTGAAGATGGTGCAGGAATTATTCTATTTCCTGACTGGCAGATAGGGGAGTTAATGAAACAAAAAAAGCTGGTGGAGATAAAAATAGATTTTGATGTTTCAACGGGTGCCTCTGAGCAATCCATATATATGCTGTATCCGGGAGGAAAATACCCATCTTTAAATACAAGAGCTGTTATCGATTTCTTTCTCGATAAATTTGGAACACCTCCATATTGGAAATACACGCCTGTCTGATGAATGTATTTATGAAATTTTAACTTTGGAAAACGTATGAGCTGGTATTGTCAGAATCAATTTGAAGTACGTCTGGAATGGGGATTACACGCCGCTGAAAATCTGGCGCAATATGTTGATTGTGTAGTTATTGTTGATGTTATGTCGTTCTCAACCTGTGTCAGTATAGCAAACGACAATAATGCTTATGTTTATCCTTACTCGTGGAAAGATGAGACAGCTATTCAGTATGCGAGAAATTTAGGGGCACTTTCTGCCAGTTTCAACAGAAAATGTGCTGACAGTCAATTCAGCCTTTCACCAGTTTCTCTTCAGGCAATTCCTGAAGGTACTAAATTGGTTTTACCATCACCTAATGGTTCATCAATTTCATTCAAAGCAAAAGATTATGGTGTGACGGTTTTTAGTGGTTGCTTCAGGAACATAACTGCGTGTGCAAGAGCTTGTGAGGGTTTTAAGCGTATTCTCGTTATCCCGAGCGGAGAACGTTGGCCTGATGGGAGTATCCGTTTTTCTATTGAAGACTATATTGCTGCTGGTGGAATTATTGCGTCTCTTGGTGATCGTAAATTATCCCCTGAAGCATACGCTGCCGTTGCTGTCTATAAACAACAGCAGCATGGTTTAGCATCACTTTATAACTGTTCATCTGCACTTGAGCTGAAGGAAAGAGGGTTTGAAACTGATGTTAATCTATGCCTTGAGATTGATGTGAGTGTAAATGCTAATCGTCTTTATGATAATTTTTATATGGCCGTATAAGTAATCCATATATTGAATGACGTTAAAAATCAAAAAAATGGCTTAGAAAATGATATGTGACCAGTGTAGTAATAATTGCATACATGGGTTCGATCCATTTCCATTTTTTATTAAGAATTTTCAGAAGGACACACCAAAATACTAGTATCACAAAATAAGTCATAGAAAATGCCATAATTTAATTCCATAACAGAAGATGTATGTTGTTTTTATTCATTAATTTTTCTATCAAAACAAGGAGAGAATCGAGCCTTTATGGGCATTCGCTCCTTAATTCTTGCCATATTAACGCTAATATCTTCCTCAGTTACCTGATAATCGTTCCATAAATGGTGATAAACACTGACACCCTCTGGCCATATATTTACGACGGAAAAGCCTCGATTCAAACATTCCTGGTGTATAGCTTCATATCTTTTCTTCAAAAAGAACAGCTTATCTCTAAAAAAAATCACATGTCCTTTTCCTAGTAGGTATTTTTCCGATGTACTCAAGGTCACATTACCTTTCCTCCTAACTATCTCATTGGGAATTCGGGTTAATTCTCTATGTTCGGCAAGCAAGTGTTGATCACACAATTCACTTGGCGGGATAAGATTTATTCTGGTCATAATTTTTAATCACAAAATCGCTAAATGTTATTTTTTAAATTAGATAGAGTTTGGGAGGTAAAAGCTTTCTGTAGCCGTAGGTCTTAAACGCCTTACTATCTCACCGAGAGAGAACCTTTAAAAGACTTTGGCATGATGCAGAAATGTGGATTTTTGAAGTAGATCTCAAAAATGGCTCATAAGGCATGGAAGGGGACTGATACCGGAAACCGACGCGTAAATATTGATATTTCGCTTACCATCGAAGCATCACAATACCTTCCCCTATATTATTTCCCATGCTTTGTATGGCTATTAATCTGAAAAAGGAAAATACTCGTATGTATGATATTCATGTTGTTCTCAGTAATACTCCCGGTGCTCTTGCTTTGCTCGGTTCTTTGCTTGGTAAAAATGGAGTTAGCCTGGAGGGTGGTGGGGTTTTTACGATTGGCAATGAAAGCCACGCACATTTTTTAGTTGAAGATGGAGAGCTGGCCCGTCAGGTTCTGATAGCTGCTGATTTAGATGTACGTGATGTAGTTAAGCCTTTAATCAGAAAACTAAATCAGGAACGGTCTGGTGAATTGGGTAAAGTAGCTGATGCTATTGCACGAGCCGGTATCAATATAATTGCCCAATACAGTGACCACAATAACCGCTTAATTCTTCTTACTGAGAATAACGAACTTGCTGCAAATGCCACCATTAAATGGGATGTTTTCCAGGAATGAAAAATAAAAGCCATTAAGCCATATAAACGAATAAACCGACTAAACTGTAAAACATTCAATTCATCGTGGATTTGGTTGAATAAAAAGGCTTTATCATTCCGAAAAATTTTACAAAGTGGAGTATATGATGGCTGAACAGCAGCTTAAATTTGATGAAGTGATTGAAACGCTGCCATTGCACAGTTGGTCGGAAAATGCACCTCATTCAGTACAGCAGAATGCACTTACTTCTCTGGAACTGGGTAAGGTTCTTTATCTGCCAGAACTAAGTTTCTCTTTGATGCCAGAAGAACAGAAGCTGCTCAGAGAAGACGCGGTCAAAGCAGGGCGTAAGAATATCAGCTATCGCCCGGATGAACATAAAATAGCAGGAGTAGCGTTGCAGTCTGATGAAGAACTGGTGCATGTGCTGATGCAACGTTATTATGAACACTGTCAGCAATTGATTGAGCATCTGCTGCCAATATATACAGAAGTACTGCATACACCAGTCAATTCGCTGCGGGTTCATCCGGTAACCACATGGAAAACAGGTAACTCCTGGCGTAAAGACGATAGTCGGTTACATGTAGATGCATTTCCTTCCAGACCGATTCAGGGCCAGCGTATTCTTCGCATATTTACTAACATTAACCCAGCTGGCGAACCGAGGGTATGGCGAGTTGGTGATAAATTCCCTCAGATAGCCGATCAATTCCTTCCTGCGACCCGTAGTTATTCCCGTATTAATAGCTGGTTACAGCACAAACTGGGGATAACCAAAAGCCGCCGTACCCATTATGATCATTTGATGCTCGGGCTGCATGATGCGATGAAAGCCAACCAGCAATATCAGCAGCAGGGTGCTCAGTTAGAAGTTCAATTTCCTGCTGGTAGTACCTGGATTTGTTACTCAGATCAAACTCCCCATGCCGCGATGTCAGGGCAATTTATGCTGGAGCAGACTTATCTATTGCCAATATTTAAAATGGCTTCGCCAGAAAATTCGCCACTAAAAGTGTTGGAAAATAAACTCGATAAAGTGCTGCTGTAAATAATTTGGCCGGGCTAAATACTGGTCGTTTTTTGTTAAACCCCGGCCATTACTCATAATTAATACTCAATTTGCATATATGGAGTAAGGCATTATATTAAATTGGTGTAATTAAATAGGATGCCACCAATTTATAAAAAATGACACTATTATTCGAGTAATAACCAGTGATGAACCTGTTTAAGTATCGCATTTATCATATCAGGCTCTTTAATAGCTAACAGGATTGCAATGACAATTCCCACCATAACACCTGCTAAAAACCACATTATATTGTACTTACATTCTCCTTTTTGTTTATACTGGCTGTCATACCATTTTTTTCGGCCTCGGAATTCTTTAGGGTTGTAGTAGTAGTCTTTTTTAGCTGAATTTGTCATAGAGTCTTTAAACTTCCCCGTATTATTGCCCGTTATTTGTTCAGTTGTGTAATGAAATTGAATCAGACTAGCTGTAAATTTTTACTGTCCGACCATGATGTTTTTCTTTGTTAAGTGGAATGTATTTTCCTATAAAAGCAGTGTCAGACATTAATGTATTTTTTGATGGTTTTGCAACTGTGCGTTGATTAGGTAAAAATTTAGGGATTGAAAAGACGTAATAAATGAAGGGGAGGTTGGTGTTGTCTATTGACTGTTGATAATTAGGAGGAAATGCCAGAGTCTACGCAGGTTTGCTTAAAAAGATTTAGGTTTAGATACGCCACAGTTTCGTTTGTGTAATGGGATAAAATAAGGCCGGAAAATCCGACCTTACTAATACTCGTAATCTTATTGATCTGCTGCTGGGCCACAGCCGCCAATGATCTTGGAGATAGATACTGCCGGATGCAGCAGGTAATCATAGCTACAATTATTTTTTTTATTTTCCACACGACCAGTACATGCAGTCAATGTTGCCAAAACAGTCCCTACTAATACAATTTTAATTAATTTTTCCATAATATTTAATAACACCTTGTCTTTTTTAGTTCCTATGAAAATTAAGCTAAATTAAATCATTAGCTTAATTAGGTTATATTAAACCCATAATAATTTCAAGTATTATTGTCATCATAAATGGATGGTTTAGCATATTAAAAATATGAAATTAGGGGTTAATAAGAAAAGTTAGCCTATAAAACTAACACTATTT
>NZ_CAWQMW010000047.1:0-6827 GCF_963895965.1 Xenorhabdus sp. PB30.3
TTGCCAGACCGCAAGGTGTTTTAACAAATCAAAAGGGGTTTTTATAGCTGCCTCATCGCTGAAAGCTCTACGGAACCCCCTGCCTAGCAGGGGGTTTTCTATATACAAAAAAACCTCCCGTTGGTAGGGAGGTTTTCTGGTTCGTCTTCTTTTTATCTTTTAAAAACGAGAAACCTCCTCATAGGAAGGTAAAAAAGAAAAAGAAGAAAAACAGTTTAATATTCATGTCATTTATATCTTAATTTTTGCAGAATCAAATAGTGTACTTTAATTAACCTATTTGCTGAGGTATGTCAATAGATGGGGAAAAGGGATACAGGAATAAAAAAACAATAAAACGCGCCCATTGAGCGCGTTGAGAAAACAAAACAGGTTATATTTCCAGATTAAGATTGGATTCTTTCACACTATGCTCTGCTCTGCGGGCTTCTCCTTTATGCTGAACTTTATTAAGTTGGCGTTCTAATTTCATCAGCAATTCATTGATAGCAGCATACATATCTTCATGTTTGGCACTTGCAACCAGCGTAGCATTTGGCGTGCCAATCGTGGCATCGACCAAAAATCCTTGTGGCTCTTTTGAAAGTACAATATGTGGATTGATTAGATTGACTTGCCATTTGTTCAACTTATTTAGACGGTCTTCCACATGACTACGAATCGCGGGGGTAATTTCCATTTGTTTGCTGGTTATGTTTACTAACATATAGTTACCTCTTTCTTCTGTTGCTCCGTCTTTGATGGCTCCAGCATAACTCGCTTTTGGAGAAAAAGAATGATCTAAATCACTTTTATTCGGGGATGCTGATATGGATAAGCGAAATTGTGATTAATGATGAAGATATGGACAATATTTGTTGCTAAGAGAGAAGTAATGCGTCATTATCGATCAGTTATGGTATTATCAACTTAAGAAATAATTCTGGAATTTAAATAGATTTCTGTCCGGTTATAATGTTCTCCCCTAAAAAAATAGCAGCCACATAGCTGCTATTTTTATGACGTTCTTTTGAAACGATGTGCTTTCGAAATTCTAGACTGGATTGGCAGCAATTAATGCCGCAACTTTATGTGCTTCGGTTTCAAGCCCCAGAGCTTTGTATGCCTTTTCCATATAAGGCAGCGCTTCTCTGGTTGATTGGGTATCCGGATAATTCTGTAGCATTTGCTCTGTACGGTTGACGACTGCGACGTAAGCGCCACGTTTAGTGTAATATTGAACAACGGCAAGCTCATGTTTAGCTAAACGATCTTTCAGAAAGACTAAACGTTTGTAGGCATCGGCTACATACTGGCTGTTAGGGTAATACCGTACCAATTGACTGAAATCGCGGAATGCGGCACGGGCATTTTCAGGATCACGGTCTGAGCGGTCAAGGCCCAAAAAGTCCTGCAGAAGGTTATCATCCATCGCCTGTAATACCAGACCACGCATATACATTACATAGTCAATATGCGGGTGGGTTGGGTTCAGGCGCATGAAACGTTCAATGGATGCAAGAGCGAGAGGAAATTCTGCTGATTTATAATAAGCATAAATTAAATCCAGCTGAACCTGCTGAGAATAGGGGCCGAAAGGATAACGGTTATCCAGGGATTCCAATTGCTTGATAGCCGCTTTATAGTTACCGTCTTGCAGTTTTTCCTGCCCGTTTGAATAAATTTGAGATGGCGGGATATCAGGAACAGCCTCTTTATTGCTGGAGCACCCAGATAAAACCAGGCTCAATGTGGTCGCTGCCACCAGATATTTCATGCGAATCATCACGTGTTGATTACCCTCTGATTGTTTTCTGGGAGACTATCCGCGAAGCTCCCGGCGAAAGATAGAGTACAATAGCACACTATTTTAAATGAAACGGCCTTGCCGTCAAAACTCAACGTAAAATATAGAAGTTATATATGGCACAACAAATACGACTTAATACGACAGTCGCTGAATCTCAGCTCGGTCAGCGTTTAGATCAAGCTTTGGCTGAATTGTTACCTGATTATTCCCGCTCACGTATAAAAGAGTGGATCTTGAATGATAAAGTTCAGGTTAATGGCAAAATAATTAATAAGCCAAAGGAAAAAGTACTGGGCGGAGAAGAAATTTCTATTGATGCTATCATTGAAGAAGATGCCCGTTGGGAACCGCAGGATATAGAACTGAACGTTGTCTATGAAGATGACGATATTCTGGTTATTAATAAACCCCGTGATTTAGTTGTACACCCGGGTGCCGGAAACCCTGATGGCACGATACTGAATGCTCTGCTATATCGTTATCCGGAGATTGCAGATGTTCCCCGGGCAGGCATTGTTCATCGTCTTGATAAGGATACGACAGGCCTGATGGTAGTTGCAAAAACAGTTCCGGCACAGACTCGTCTGGTCGAATCCCTGCAATTACGTGAAATTACCCGTGAATATGAAGCCATTGCGCTGGGGCATATGACAGCAGGTGGGATCGTAGAAGAACCGATATCTCGCCATCCGACAAAGCGGACACATATGGCTGTTCATCCGATGGGTAAACCTGCAGTGACTCACTATCGGGTTATGGAACATTTCCGGGCACATACCCGTCTTCGTTTACGTCTGGAGACGGGCAGAACACACCAAATCCGTGTGCATATGTCACATATTAAACATCCATTGGTTGGAGATCAGCTTTACGGTGGTCGTCCTCGTCCTCTGAAAGGAGCTTCTGAGGAATTTCGCGAAGTGATGCGCAACTTTGACCGTCAGGCGTTGCACGCGACTATGCTGCGTCTTTATCATCCGATCACAGGTATTGAGATGGAATGGCACGCGCCATTACCTGACGATATGGTGAAGCTGATTGATGTGATGAAAGCGGATGCCGAAATTTTTAAAGATGAAATGGATTGGTAGTTAAATGACATCACTGATTTTTCCTGACTGGCCACAGCCTGAGGGCGTTGGCGCGTGTAGTACGACCCGGACGGGGGGGATGAGTCTCCCTCCCTATGAGAGCCTGAATTTAGGCAGTCATGTTGGCGATGATCCTCTATACGTGGAGCGAAACCGTGAACGGTTGGTGGAATATGCACGATTGCCACATCAGCCTGTCTGGTTGGAACAAGTACATGGAACACGGGTTATCAGGCTAGAAGGGCAGTCAGTGGAAAATAATCAGGCTGATGCAGTTTATACCAATCAAGTTGGGCAGGTATGTGCTGTAATGACAGCAGATTGCCTGCCTGTACTTTTTTGTTCCGTCGAAGGTGATGAAGTCGCAGCCGCTCATGCGGGATGGCGTGGATTATGTGCCGGTGTGTTGGAAAATACGGTAGCTCAATTTACGACAAAACCCGATATGATTCAGGCATGGCTGGGGCCGGCTATTGGCCCTGAAAAGTTTGAGGTTGAGCGTGAGGTTATGGAAGCCTTTCTGGCAACAGATCCTAATCTGGAGCAGGCTTTTACACCTTATGGGATGAAATTTCTGGCAAATATCTATTTACTGGCTAGATTAAAGTTGAAGTCTATTGGGATAAAAAATGTTTTTGGAGGCGCAGCTTGCACGGTCTCAGAAGAAAAGGCTTTTTTTTCTTATCGTCGTGATGGTGTTACCGGACGTATGGCAACTTTAATCTGGTTGAAATGATCTATCGCGCAGGGCGGTCTTTGGTGCATATCGCAGTTTCCAATTTACTTTTCAGAGAACCTTGAATATTTAAGGAATGACCTTATTTAATCTCCAGTAGCAAATTCTGACCAGTATTGGAGGTGTTATGCGTCTGGATCGTCTTACTAATAAATTCCAGCTTGCTCTCGCTGACGCCCAATCCTTCGCATTAGGGCGTGATAATCAATTCATCGAACCTATCCACTTGATGAGTGCGTTGCTCAGTCAAGAGGGTGGCTCTGTTCGTCCTTTATTAATGTCTGCCGGGATTGATACAGGAAACTTGCATGATCGACTGAATCTAGCTTTGGACAGACTACCAAAAGTAGAAGGGAGTGGCGGTGATGTACAGGTATCCAATGAATTAGGGCGTTATTTAAACCTGTGCGACAAACTTGCTCAGAAAGCAGGTGATAACTTTATTTCTTCTGAACTCTTTGTTCTGGCAGCACTAGAAGAACGTGGAACGTTAAGTGACATATTAAAAGCTGCGGGAGCAACAAAAGATAAAATCACTAAGGCAATAGAAATGATGCGCGGTGGTGAAAAAGTAAATGATCAGAGTGCCGAAGACCAACGTCAGGCACTAAAAAAGTACACAATAGATCTCACTGAACGAGCCGAACAAGGCAAACTTGACCCTGTAATTGGGCGTGATGAGGAAATTCGACGGACAATTCAGGTACTGCAACGCCGAACCAAGAATAATCCCGTTTTGATAGGTGAGCCGGGCGTTGGGAAAACAGCTATCGTCGAAGGGCTGGCACAGCGGATTGTTAATGGTGAAGTTCCTGAAGGGCTGAAAAACAAAAGAGTCCTGTCCCTTGATATGGGCGCATTATTGGCGGGAGCTAAATACCGGGGAGAATTTGAAGAGCGTCTGAAAGGCGTTTTGAACGATCTCTCCAAACAGGAAGGTTCGGTCATTCTGTTTATCGATGAATTACATACGATGGTAGGTGCCGGTAAGGCAGATGGTGCGATGGATGCCGGCAATATGCTGAAACCGGCACTAGCCCGTGGTGAGCTGCATTGTGTCGGTGCGACGACCTTAGACGAATATCGCCAGTATATTGAGAAAGATGCGGCGCTGGAGCGTCGTTTCCAGAAGGTTTATGTTGCTGAGCCTACCGTTGAGGATACTATTGCTATTCTACGCGGTCTTAAAGAACGCTATGAACTTCACCACCATGTTCAGATAACTGATCCGGCAATTGTGGCAGCGGCGACATTATCTCATCGTTATATTTCAGATCGCATGTTACCTGATAAAGCGATTGACTTGATTGACGAAGCCGGAGCCAGCCTGCGTATGCAGATGGATTCAAAACCAGAAGCGTTGGATCGTCTGGAACGCAGGATTATTCAGTTAAAACTCGAACAGCAGGCGCTAAAAAAAGAATCGGATGAAGCGAGTAAAAAGCGCCTTGATATGCTGAATGAAGAGCTGGTGGAAAAAGAGCGCGAATATTCTGAGCTGGAAGAAGAGTGGAAAGCTGAAAAAGCTGAGCTTACTGGTACTCAAAACATCAAAGCTGAATTAGAAAATGCCCGTATAGAATTGGAAAAAGCCCGTCGCGGTGGTGACTTGGCTAGAATGTCTGAAATCCAGTACGGGAAAATTCCAGAATTGGAAAAACAGCTAGCAGCAGCAACAACAGCAGAAAATCACCCAATGAAACTGCTGCGTAACAAAGTGACTGATGCTGAAATTGCTGAAATTCTTGCTCGCTGGACAGGAATTCCAGTATCCAGAATGCTGGAAAGTGAAAAAGATAAACTATTGCGTATGGAGCATGAATTACATAAACGTGTAATTGGGCAAAATGAGGCTGTTGATGCAGTAGCAAACGCAATTCGCCGCAGTCGTGCTGGTTTATCGGATCCAAATCGTCCGATTGGCTCTTTCATGTTTTTAGGACCGACAGGCGTTGGTAAAACGGAGCTGTGTAAAGCATTAGCCAATTTCCTGTTTGATAGTGACGATGCAATGGTACGTATCGACATGTCTGAATTTATGGAAAAACATTCTGTCTCCAGGCTGGTGGGAGCACCTCCCGGATATATTGGCTATGAGGAAGGCGGTTATCTGACAGAAGCAGTACGCCGTCGTCCTTATTCAGTCATCCTGCTTGATGAAGTTGAAAAAGCGCATCCGGATGTTTTCAATATATTGTTGCAAGTGTTGGATGATGGCCGTTTGACCGACGGTCAGGGAAGAACGGTTGATTTTCGTAATACTGTCGTAATTATGACATCTAATCTGGGTTCAGACATGATTCAGGAACGCTTTGGCGTACTGGATTATGCCGGAATGAAAGATATGGTGATGGAGATCGTGGGTCATCACTTCCGACCTGAATTTATTAACCGAATCGATGAAGTCGTGGTATTCCATCCATTAGGAAAAGAACATCTAAAATCCATCACGAGTATTCAGTTGCAGCGTTTATATAAGCGTCTGGAAGAACGGGGCTATCAAGTCACCATGACATCGTCGGCATTAGAGAAACTGAGTGAAGCGGGTTTTGACCCTGTATATGGAGCACGCCCATTAAAACGAGCTATCCAACAAGAGATTGAAAACCCATTGGCTCAACACATACTTTCTGGTGCACTGGTTCCCGGTAAGTTAGTGACATTGGATCTGGAAAACGACCACATTATTGCAAAACAATGATGTTTTTTGCTCAGTCTACTCAGTGGGGACTTATAGATAGCTATCTATATAGGCACTTATCGAGTGAAAATGTCACTAGGGCAATATAAAAGGCATAATAAAGGTAAAAAAGAGGTGGAAAATCCACCTCTTTTTCTGTTTTTTAGATTGAAAAGAAGCCTGACAAGCTGTTTTTGTCTAATAACTGCTCGGTTGGCATATTTTTTTGAAATAGTTGTTGCCAGCGCCGGAAAACTCCCTATAATTCGCATCCGTTGTCACGACAAACACACAAACGAGTCGAGATGACAGGAGTTGAAAGCCGCGAAAATAAAGGCTTGACACTCTGAGAGGAAGGCGTAAGATACGCAGCCTCGCAACACGGAAGCTACTTCCGGTTGCTACCGTTCTTTAACAAATTAATCAGACAATCTGTGTGGGCACTCGCAAGACACTATCGACAGCCGAAAGGCAAAAAAGATTAAAGTCTTGAAGAGTGACTGAAACAGTTAATTCATTACGAACTAACAG
>NZ_CAWQMW010000048.1:0-6740 GCF_963895965.1 Xenorhabdus sp. PB30.3
AAATTAAAGACTAATCTTACTGAAGATAATTTAATCATAGAAGAAAATAAAAGTAATAAAATTATCTTCTCAGGTTATTTCAATGAAATAGATGATGTTTTGTTACTTGGGAAAAAAATACACATTAATTTAATTGATAAAAACAGACCCGTTGTCATTAAATTTTCTGCTTTTTCTAATAAACTTGGAGTGTTTAAAGCATATCAAAAGCTAGAGCGTAGTTTTCATGAGATTAAATTAAGAAAAAAATTTAATGATTCATATGGGAAATACAAGGAAGAAGCAGAGGAAGTTTATAAAAAATACATTAAAGTATGTGGTCGGTTTAAGAAAAGCATGCGAGAAGCCGGGAGTATATATGTCAAGCTGAAAAAGGAAAATGAGGAATTAACTAACAAACTGAATTCTTTGTTAGACCAGCAAAAAGATGAAAATATTAGTCATAAACCAGCTAAAAAAAGTATAAAAACATCAAAAGGTAAGAGTTTTAATGGCGTACATTATAGCAATAATTTGTTAGAAGATGTTTCAGGGCAAGATTGTGAGAATTATATTAACAAATTCGGGACTTGATATAATCCATTCCCTGAAAATAATAAAATAGATGGATATCACCGTAGCCAGTGATATCCATCTGTTTTGAATAGGTATTTCAATAAGTGCTTTCAGTAAGTTCTTTTAGCAGTATTTCTCTGCGTTCCTGCATATTTTTTATCGTTTTTTGCTTCACATGCCCAAAACCACGGATTTGATCGGGTAAAACAGCGAGCTTCTGACAAATCTCCATGTTATTGCTATTTAATTTTTCTATGAGTAGATCAATTAATTGTTCATATTCGGAGAGTAAATCCCTCTCTTGTTTCCGCTCTTCCTGATAACCAAAGATATCAAAAATAGTACCGCGCAAAGGTTTACAGGCAGCGAGAAAACGAAAAACAGGAATTATCCAGGAGCCATACTCCCGTTTTCCTCTTTCACCGGTTCTGGGATCTTTACGATTGAAAAATGGTGCACTGAGGTGAAAGCGGATCTTATCCGTTTTATCAAACTGTGAACGGAGCTTATCCAAGAACCCGGTTTTGACGTAAAGGCGGGCAACTTCATACTCGTCTTTATAGGCCATCAGTTTGAATAAGTTTTCTGCGATAGATTTCGTTAGTTCTTCGGCATTAATTTGCTGTGTAACCTGTTGGACTTGAGCAATACGGCTGAGATAACGCAGTGCATATTTTTCATTCTGATACTCAACCAGAAGCTGGTATCGGTGTAAAATCAGGTCATCCAGTGTCTTGATGGTGTGTTTCGGTTCAACATGTAGAGAATTATTCAGGATATCTGGTTGTACGGCCGCAATTCTACCGATATGTAAAGCGCGTCGAGCATTCTCTATGACATGATTTTTTATGCCACTTTTCTGGATGGCCTGCTCGATAGAACGTAGACTGATTGGGATTTTACCAAGCTGCCAAGCATAGCCGATTAAAACAATGTTAGTTTGATTTCTGTCCCCAACCAATTCGGCAGCAATCTGCTCGGCATCAATGGATTGTAATGTCCGGCAGTGCTGGCGGAGAGTATCCTGTATTCTGCTTTGATCTAAATTGAGTGTCGGATTTCTCAGCATGGCACCGATTTGCGTCTCATGGGTATTCAGTACACAACCGGTTTTTGATTTTGACATTACTTCCAGTGAGTTTTGCCCTGTGACAGTGACTAAATCAGCCGCAATAGCAAGATCTGCACGTCCTCGATCAATTCTGACCTGATGCAATTGTTCGGCATTCTGACTCAATCGAATATGGGTCATTGCTTCACCCCCTTTTTGAGCGAAGCCTGTAAAATCAAGCAGATTAACAGCATATTTTTCTATTTCGGCAGCAAGACCAAGCATATGACCAGTAGTAATGATGCCGTTTCCTCCGACCCCCGCTAATAAAATTTCAAAGGGAGCATCTGCCATTTTTATCGTTGGTTCAGGGAGTTTAATCAGCAGGTTATCAATTTCTTCCTGCGACATTATTGTGCCGGGATCCTGAACTGGATTGGCGTTTTCGATAGTAATAAAACTGGGGCAGAAGCCTTTCAGGCAGGATAGATCTGAATTACAGACATGGTGATCTATCGCACGTTTAGTGCCCAGCGGTGTTTCAATCGGAACAACAGCAAGACAATTGGATTGAATTTGGCAATCACCGCAACCTTCACAAACGGCTTCATTAATCACCGCCCGCCTTTTTGCCTGTGGGATTAACCCTCTTTTTCTTTTACGACGTAACTCTGTTGCACAGACCTGCTCATAGATGATGACTGTCACGCCTTTGATATCCCGCAGACGTTTCTGTACATCTTCGAGATAATCCGACTGATAAATTTTGACTTCGGCAGGGAGGCTATTCTGGCCTTTATATTTATCCGGGTCATCGGTGACGACTACAACTTCTTTCGCCCCTTCAGCCAGTATTAAAGAGGCAATTTGCTGGATCGTTATATTGCCATCAAGTGCCTGTCCGCCTGTCATTGCAACGGCGTCATTAAATAACAGTTTATAGGTGATGTTGCTGTCAGCAGCGATGGACTGACGAATGGCTAAATGCCCTGAATGGAAGTAAGTTCCGTCTCCCAGATTCTGAAATACATGGGAGCGATTGATAAAAGCGGAATGGCCTATCCAGTCAACTCCTTCTGACCCCATCGCGGTCAGGCCATAACCCGTACTACGATCCATCCATGCTGCCATTACATGGCATCCGATACCGATTTGTGCCTGACTACCTTCAGGCAGACGGGTTGAAGTGCTGTGGGGGCAGCCAGCGCAGAAATAAGGTGTCCGTTTGGGAAGCGTGATATCGTGTAATGTTGTCTGGACAGTCCATTCCAAAGGGACAGAAAGAAATAAGTCGAATTTTTTTAGCCAATCTGCCAGAAGAGGAGCAAGCAGGGAAGGGCGTAACTCCATATCTGTAGAGACTAGTTTGTTGCCGAGATGATCGTGTTTCCCAATCAGATTAATTTGTCGTGGCAAATTAATGAGATGCTGCGCGAGATGCAGTTCAACAACAGCGTTTTTTTCTTCAATGACAAAAATATCAGAAACTTGTGATGCCATCTCGCTGAGAAGTGGTGATAAAGGATAAACCAGTCGAACATGGAGAAGAGCAACACCGTTTTTTGCCAGCTCAGCAGGTGACAGGCCTCCGATGCGCAGCGCTTCCAGAACATCCTGATGAGCTTTACCAACGGTAACTAATAAGGCTCGCGGATGTTGGCATGGTGCGATGAGCTGGTCTATCGGATTGAGTCTGGCGAAGTCCTGAACAGCTTTCAGTTTATAGACCAGCCGTTGTTCTATCAAAGGGCTGGGAAGGTCCGGCCAGCGCCAGTGTAACCCGTTCGGCCCGGGATCTATTTCCGGTATCTTATACTCAGGAAGAGTTTTCTCTCCCCTGATAGCACTGCTTTCCACGACTTCACTGATTGCTTTGAACCCAACCCATGTTCCGCTGACACGGGAGGCTGCCCAGCCCCATAATCCCACATCATGGTAGTCAGACACTGAAGCGGGATGTAAGACCGGCATACCCCATGATATCAGCGAGAGATCAGATTGGTGTGACATAGAAGAAGATACGCATCCGTGATCATCGCCCAAAATAACCAGTACTCCACCATTGGGTGAAGTACCATAGGCATTGCCATGCTTGAGCGTATCTCCGGCGCGATCAACCCCCGGCCCTTTGCCGTACCACATACTAAAAACACCGGTAACATTGCGGTCGGGGTCAGATTCAACTTTTTGAGTACCATAAATCGCAGTCGCTGCAAGATCTTCATTGATTGCAGGGTGAAAACGTATATTAGCCTGAGCCAGTTTTTTCCCGCTTTGCCATAATGCCTGATCCAAGCGGGCTAATGGTGAACCTCGATACCCTGAAACAAATCCTGCTGTATTGAGATTATGGCTTTTATCCAGTTCCGCCTGAGCGAGAAGAAGATCGACAAGCGCGTCATTGCCAGTAACAAATTTAGGTGGAGAGTATAGAGTCATATAATTCGGCCTTTACTTAAGAGCATTACCGTTTGAGATACGACTAAAAATGGATCTAATCTATTTCCAGCAAATTATTCCGACAAGTACAAATCTTATTAGAGGTTAATTGTATATATTATGTTAATTTTTAGATAACGTAATGTACCATATTGCAATGGCAGCGTTCTATAAACATATGCAAAGTATGCGGTATATACAGATTTGAATGTCTTTTGAGCGGTTAGTGTTGATGTCTGGGTAAATGGCTTGCCATCTTTATCTGAGGCGTTCATAATAGCGCGCGTTCCTGAGATGCAGGAAGTTGATAGTTACGGGTGTTTACCGTAATTTCAGACTCAAGTTAAAGCATTTCTGGTTCACCATCAATAATGCGGGAATAGCTCAGTTGGTAGAGCACAACCTTGCCAAGGTTGGGGTCGCGAGTTCGAGTCTCGTTTCCCGCTCCAAATCAAATTTCCATTCTGTAAACTAGTCAATCAATTAGTCGAATCTCAAACCTAATACAATAGGTAATGTAATTACTGCAAGCATTGTTTGCAACGTGATAATCGCTGACATTAACTGACTGTCTCCATTTAACTGGCGGGTTAAAATATAAGCTGTCGGTGCAGTGGGTATGGCGAAAAAGAGAATCAGTAAGTTGATTTCCAACACATCGAGTTCAAATAAACAGCCAATAATGCCGGCCACCAGAGGCATCAGTAATAATCTGGACAGGCTGTTAATGATAATTGGTTTTTTCTCTGTTCTTAGCATTGATGGCTGCAACGATGCGCCGATGCAAATTAACCCCAGAGGAAGACTCGCCCCTGCCAGAATTTTTAAAAATTGCCCTGAGCCGTAAGGCAAGCCAATATTAGTCAAATTGAGGGTTATCCCAATGAAACAGGCTAATATCAGAGGGTTTTTAGTAATTATCATGACAAACTGCTTAATTGATAAGGTCTTGATATCTGGTGTTAGTGCAAACACAGAAATTGCATTGCAAAGAGGAACCAAGATAGCAAGTATCAGCGATGCTACAGCGATCCCATGAGAGCCGAAAATATCTACCGTGATGGCTAATCCGAGATAAGTATTGAAACGCAATGACCCCTGTACATAAACACCAAAACGTTGCGCTGGCCATTTGAGTAAAAACTTAATGACTATTAATGTCATTAAACCGATGCTAATTACAGCGAGAATGGCCCAAAATAGCTGTGGTAACTGAGGATTATCTAAAGACGCAGTTGCCAGGCTATTGATTAATAAAGCAGGAAAAAGCAGAAAATAATTAAGTTTCTCTGCTCCTTGCCAGAATAAAGGATTAAATGAGGTATTACGCTTTAGAATAAATCCTAATAGTATCAATGCAAATAATGGCCATAAGATGGTAATAATCTGATTCATATATTATCTTAAATTTTGCTATCTACTGTCTTCCGAACCGCTTCTTTGCTGGTTGTATCGAAATCCGTTGGTATATATCCCAATATGGTTTTTTAGCCGTATATTATTTTGTTATCTTTTTATTGGTCATAAAAATTCCTGCAATAATGAAAATTCCACCAATACATATAGATACAGTAAATGTTTCCTGTAAAAAGAGTACTCCGCCCAATATCGCTGTCAGTGGATTTAATGCAATAAAAACACCTGCTCTTGTGGCGCCAATCTTACCAATGCCATCATAGTATAAAACATACGCAATCGCTGATCCGATGACGCCTAAATACGTCAGGCTTATTAAATCGCTCATGGATAAAGAAACTAATGCAGTAGAGTTAATATCACCCGTCACGAACGCTGTTATTGTTAACATTATTGCACCCGCAATGACGGAGTAAGCGACAGTATATAATGCACCAATTTCATTGATTGTTTTCCTGCCGAAAACACTATAAATCACCCAGCTGATGACACATCCTAAAATAGAGATGTCACCAATTATGTTACCTTTATTACTCAATAATGATGATAAATTGTTTCTGACAATAACGATCCCGGCACCAAACAAACAGAATGAAATCCCGATAGTTTTTATGGTGGACATTTTTTCCTTAAACAAAAAATACGAGACTGTTGCTATCACTGCGGGATTTATTGCGACAATCAGAGAAGCTCTGGATGCATCGATATATTTCAGGCCATAAAAAAAACAAAGGTTATAGACATAAATACCAAAGAAACCCAGCATGACAATATTTGCCATTTGTGACTTATTGATTTTGATAAATCCTTTTTTAGAAAAAGCGATAATCATCATTAGCACAAATGCTGCAAAGATAAACCTAACTGTAGCTGATAATAACGAACTGGTATCAGAGGAGATAAACCTTCCTGCTATGAACGTTCCGCCCCATATAATGGAAACAATAGTTAACTTAATGTAGCTTGAGTAATCATCTGGTTTTGTTGTCATACTTATTATCGCCTTGTGATGTTTTCTCACTTAATATTTTCGTTAAGAAATAATAATAATAAACTATGTTCTTTTCTGATTTTATATCAATTACATTATGTTATTGACGTTAATCAACTCAGCATAGCAATATCATCATAAAAAACAAAGAGGAAAGACTATCTCTGATGAAGACTATTAGGCGTTAATGTAATTTAATGATAAGTAATCTATCTTTTTAACGTTTAATATTATTTGACTGGTCAGATAAATTAACTTAGCCATATAATTAACTATATGGCCAAGGTT
>NZ_CAWQMW010000049.1:0-6301 GCF_963895965.1 Xenorhabdus sp. PB30.3
TATTTATTATATTTGATAATTCTTCTTCTGATGAGGAGAAAAAACCGTTATCATCTATATAAGGTTTATGACTGGTATAAGGATATACAACTATAGGTAGACCACAACATAGGGCAACTTGGAGGGTAGCAGATTGTGTTCCTGGCTGCATATAACAATCTGCCGCACATAGTAATTTAGTTAAAGTGTCACCATCAACCCAGCCAATATATATTATTCGATTATCATTATTAATTAAAGATAATAAATTTTTTTCTTCATTTTCTGGGATACTTCCCGCTATGATAAGACGTAGTCTAGGGTCAGTATTTTTTGAAAAAGCACGCAATAATTCTACTGTGCGTTTTTCTGATACAAGTTTTCCTGTATGTACTAAGATAATATTGTTTTTGTCTAGGGCATAATAATTACGTATATCATCCCTCCAAGATTTTTTTTGTTTTGGTTCAATTATATAACCACCTAAAGGATAAAATTCCATTTCATCATCTTGTAATTTATAGTGTTCTTTTAAAAAATCTGCAGTTTCAATGGATATATATAGAACTTTGTCTACTTTTTTACGAACCAATGACAATATACTACGTGTGATTAATTTATATTGTATCCATTTTGAAATCCAATTAAGACCCGAATTGTGTGCATCCTCATGTGAATCTACATAAAATTTAACATTTTTATTTGAATGTATGTAATTACCAACAGTTAATAAGCTTATACCAACTAGCCCATGGTATAAGATTACATCAGGCTGGAATTTATTAATAGTTTTCTTTAACTGAGGGGTGATTCTTAATTTGTATGTTAAAAATCGAGGCCATAAGCGTATAAGTGGTAAACGAATTAACCTAATACCAGAACTTAATACATAATCGCATGGTTCAGTTTGTACAACTTTTCCATCTTTATATGTTGAGCAATCAGCAATTATGCAAACGTCATGGCCGTCGAGAGCATTTTGTAATGGTAATAAGTTGTCTTGATAAGTCATTCCCTCTGTATAATTAGAAGCAAGGCAAATATGTAATATCCTCATAAATTTTCCTTATTTAACTTTAGTAGAATAGTATGGGTCTTTCTCAAGAAGGGGCTTTCTCGATATTTTATAATCATCCTACTTCAATGCTCAGGCTTTAAAATATTGTTGTATTATTAATGAGAAAGGACAAGAAGTCTTGTGATTTTCTTATCTAGAATTGTATATGGAAACACATGAGTAATTATTTATATTGTAAATTTAAGGTGAAGGATAGTGGTGATTATAGGATTATTCAGTAATGGAAGTTTCTAAATAACTATATGGACACCGACCTAATTCAAGTCTATAAAAATATTTTTCTGACAAAAGTAGTCGCAAACATATATTCGGCTTCAAAGAGCCCTGATGAAAATCCGCCCTCTCTGTCCTCATTATTTCAACAGTCTTGGTAGACTGAGCTATTTGCCAGGTTCACAGAGAGTCGGTACTACCTGTCAGTACATCTACTCCTTACGGACTTCAACCACTTAATAATATTCACATAATCCGTCCTAGAGGGGTAGAAACCGAGGGTTGGTTAACCCATGCCCAAGCGATTCGGGCATTCTTATTGGCTAATGCAACGACCGCCTTATTGACACCACTACGCTCTATCACACCTTTTAGCCAGCGTTGTAATTCATCACATTGTTCGTCAGGCCGTTTACTAAGCTGGTACACGACAGAACGGGCTCCATGGATCAATATTCCTCGTAAGTAGGCATTGCCCAGCTTACTGATACCGAGTTGGCGGATTTTCCCCCCACTGCTGTGCTCTTTTGGTACGAGTCCCAGATAGCTGGCAAAATGGCGGCCATTCTTAAATTCTTGACTGTCGCCCAGTGCTATTTTCAGAGCCGATGCCCCTAATGGTCCGATACCCAGTAATGTCAACAGTCGGCGAATATCTGCATTTTGAGTATTCAGATGTTCAAGGCGTTTATCCAACTCTTTCAGGTGTCGCTGAAGGTCTTTCAGTTCAAACAGTCATTCCTGAAATCACTGACGGCTCAAGACTGTTAACTCATTTTCGGCATTTTCCAGATGTTCAGGTGAACATTGCTCTACTTTGTGGGCACTTTCAGGCATGGCAATACCATACTTCAGTCCCAGTCCGCGTATTTGGTTAATCAGCGTAGTCTGGTTTTTCATGAGACGCTGACGAACCCTGTGTAAGCATTGAATATCCTGTTGTTCTACCGTTTTTTCCGGCACATACCGCATGTCCGGACGACTGTCAGCTTCCACAATGGCAATCGCATCGTTTTTATAGTTCTTGCTGCCTATTCGAAAAGGTGCAACATATTGACGATTGATTTGTTTGACTTCATGTCCAAGCTGCTTGAACTGGCGGCTCCAATAATTGGCGCTGCCACAGGCTTCCATGATAATTCTTGAGGGGGTTGTTGAGCAATGAAAGCGGTGAGCTTGTCACGAGACACCATTTTGTTCTGAATGAATTTTCCGGAAGAAGACACAATATTTAACTGAAAAACTCGCTTTGCCAGATCTATTCCGATAACTTGTTCCATGGGACACCTCTTCATATTTTGCTGATGTATTCAGCATGGCTCACTGAAGACAACCATTCTGTGGTCTTTAGCTAATTCATTGAATAAAAAATCAGACCACGAATTAAAACTCTTAAAGACGGTGTGCCATTTCCCATATTCAGCAGGCAGTTCCCGCCAAGGGATTCTGGTTCTCATTCGAAAAAGGATACCTTCCATGGCGAGGCGATGCGTTTTTTATGATAGACAAGTCTATTTTGTTGCATGAATACAAATAGCTTATCCCACACGGGATCTGATAACATGGGTTGTGGCATGAGAGTTCTGGTGACGAGTTTTTTGGCGAAAATAAGGAGACCAAATTATCATGCCACTCAATTCTCTTCGAGTCCTTTCAAGTAAACGTCAACATGCCTTAGAAACTAGAAATTTTCTTTCTATTTTTTTTAGCTATTTTTTCTATAAATTGAAATGTTTCTTTTGCGCATCGTTCCCATGAGTATTGTTGAGATAGCTCTTTGGCCCGTTTGGCATAAGTTTCTCGCTTTTTAGGATTAACAATAAGATCTTCAATTGCATTAGCTATTGACGATGGCTTTTCAGGATTAAAATAAACACCACCATCTTCTAGTATTTCAGGCATTGGTCCTCTATTTGAGCAAGCAATGGGTAAACCCGAGGCCATTGCTTCGATTAAAGTAACTGGCATATTTTCACAGCTAGATGCAAAAATAAATAAGTCTGATTGAGCTAACAGCTTTGGTAATGTATGTTGTGGTACAAATTCATCCTGTCTTACAAAGAATCTCTCTGGATCACTGAGTTGTATTTGCTCTTCAAGTCTTGCTTGAGCTTTTCCATGGCCACCACCTACTAATCTAAGCTGGATATTAAATCCATTATCCCTAAGTATTTTAATGGCTTTTACAACATTCCATTGGTGCTTGTACATATCTGTGTTAGATATATATATAGCTCTTATTGGTTGCTCACATGAATAAGGCCATATATTCTCTGGTATTATAGATTGAAAATTAGAGCCTACTCCATGGGGAATTTTTGACACATTAGGTAACTTGCCACAAGATGACTGAATTACTTTAGCTGCATAATTGGTAAGAAAAATAACTCCAGATGCATGGCGAAAAGCTAGATTTTGTAAATAAAGTATAGCTAAGAGTCTTACTCGTTCATAACCATAGCCAAAATAGTCCATTATACCGGGTTCGTACGATAGCATATCTTGACTCATTACTACCATTGGACTAAATCGACATACAGTACTAGCATCAGTTGTGAATAAAATATCACATCTTGCATTCTTAACCTCTTTTTTAAGCTTTAGAGCTTGCCAAGATAATTGGATAGGCAAAGAAGATTCTAATTCAGGAGGATTATGTTTAACTAACCATGGTTTATCTGGAAGTTCATCTAGTAATCCTCTAAAAGACCAAATATGAATTATATCAATACCAAAATCTTTAGGATTAATAGATGATAGAATGCCAATCAAGTGAGCTTTAGCACCACCAGATCTGTTGCGCGATGCATCTATGCCAATTATTATGCTCATATTTATTAAATATCTCTGATATGGAAATACAGTTGTTTATATATCACGGGGATTTTTAATTTATTAAATTATCTACTAAATTAGATAGGCTCTAAAAATTGAAAATTTTTCATTGATCCAAAAAGAGACTTTGCAACTTTTAATCTCTTTGCGTTAAATTTTTTCGTTGCTTTCGGATTGGTTGTTTATTCAATTGATGGTGTTGAAGAATGATAAATTTTAAAATTGGTTACCCTAATAAAGTAGTGTTTATTTATAAGAATCTTAACGGATAGTTATTTTTAATTAATGGGAGTTAGTGTCTATACCAATCTAACTTGAAGATGCAGGTTTTAAAATCTGAAAGTGGTCAGCCAATCGAGTTGTCAGTTTTTCGCTTTTTCTGGCAAAGTGACATGAAAAAAGTGACGAAGGGTTTCACGGAACGTTTTTGTATTCGGAAAATAGACATTATTACGCACTTGCTCATTCATATATTTCCACAATCGCTCTATCGGATTGAGATTTGAGCTGTAAGGTGGTAAGTAATGCAATTCAATATTAAGGACATACACAATATCTTTCACCAACTCGGCTTGGTGGTAACCCGCTCCATCCAGAATGATGTGGATTTTTTGCGAAAGTGGGTAAGTCTCCGGAGCGACCCGAAAAAATACTTAATGCTTTCCGCATTGATACTCGGATACTCACAGATCACTGTGTCTTCAATGCACCGTAAATTGAGGGCACCCAGAATATTAAGACGGGTACGGCTACCGGTGGTTTCAACCATTTTTACCTGATTCTTCCCTTCTTTCATCCAGCCAGAGCTGAGCTTTGTGGACTGGGAAGGATGCACCATATCAACAAATAGGATTTGTTCATTCTGATCCGCACTGTCTTTCAGCACTTTGTAGTCATCAATAAATTGTTGCTGTTTATCTGCATTGAATTTATGAGGCACTCACTTTGGCTTTTTATAGCTGAAAAACCTTGACGTTGAAGCTATTTCGTCATTCCATCCACGCTGAAAGACACCTGCTAACGTGCTGGGACATAAATCACAATTTGTGGGCGGTGGTATGCATCTAATTTGTTGTCAAATAATCAATCAGGTCGGCGGTTTATTTGGCAGATAGGTGGCTTTCAGAGCCGCCATTTTCTGGGGTGAGCTTTTCCTGAGCGATAAAATCTTTTAGGTGGCGGCTTACGATACTTTTTTTGTGAATACGCAAGGCCTGTTGAGCAGTTCAGCCTTCTGAGGTCAAAAGGATGGCCTTAATGCGATCACGGACTCGATTGTCACGAGTTGTATCATGCATCAATTCAATGGCGATTGATATATTTTAGCATATTCGAGAAAAATAATGCCATTATTACTAATAAACCTCCTCCGCTCAATAATGATGTGGTTAAGGAAACATTCATTAAGGTGAACCAGAACCCAGTCAACCATAATGCAGTGAATTTTGGGTTAATTTTGTATGATACTTGGTTTATTATCCATATTGTTGGTAATACAAACATGGTTATTAATGGTATTCCCCATGGACCTAATGCAGCAATTCCATCACTGGCCCAAAAATTTGCATTAAAATTGGCATCATATGAACCAGAGTAGTATTTGCCAATCATTTGACCGAGCGAATATTTTCCATAAGGGTATGAATCAGAAAAAAAATTAATAAAACCGATATGAGTATAAAACGTTAAGCCATGCTCAAGAAAATATTCATAATAAGTTGTTAATGTCCACCCTGGAGTAGCAAGAGTTCTCATGAAAAATATAGCTCTTATCATTTCATTATAAGGAATGTTAATGAACATTAAGAAAACTATAATTATATTCATTATCATTAATAACTTAATAATGAAATCACCTTTTTTATTAATAAGGAGATTCATCATGATGATAACAAAAGGCATTAAAAGTGTGCTTTTGGAGCCATTTGCCATATATACTAATAATGAAAGAAGAAAAGAAAAAAATAAAGAAATTCTGTTTTTTTCTAAAAGACCTATGGTAGTATAATATGGTATAAAACAAATGGAAAGCCACATTATCAAGTATCCAGATATCCCTCCACTTGAAGAATCTCTGGATTCAAATCTTAAAGTATATACATCATAAAAACTAACGAATCTCATGTGATTGTAATTATCAAATATCAATATTATAACACCTGCTACTGTTAATATGAATATAATGATTTTTATAGC
>NZ_CAWQMW010000050.1:0-6124 GCF_963895965.1 Xenorhabdus sp. PB30.3
ATATTTTATAGGTAAAAAATTAGATTACATTATTAATGAAATTGGCAAACCAAGAAATCGAAAAAAACATGTCGTTATGTGGGAATCTGGTAGATATGCTCTTTCTGCTTGTATTAATAAAATAGGGAAATGCATAGATATGAAAATTAACTATGTTCATAAGCCCTCTGGTAAATAAAAGATAATCAATATCGTTCAGTGACGTGAGGTTGTTATTTTTTTCTCTTGATAAGTTACCCTCTATTTTTCCTATAACCTTATAGGTGTGAATTCTAGCTTTGGATTAATACTTTATTTCTACAAATAAAGCATAAAATCATGGTTTTTTACTACTAATGAAAAAAACAAATCAGAATATAATCGATGTAGGAATGGAATAATTTTCATATGGAATTAACATGAAAGGCATAATTAGGATTGGGGATAAAACCACTCACGGTGGAGCGGTGCAGGAAGGATCTGGTGTAATGAAATTTTCAGGAATTGGTGTTGCCCGCCTTGGTGATAAAGTATCTTGTCCTATTATAGGGCATGGTATAACTCAAATTATAGAAGGTCACCCTACTTTCAAAGATAATGGTATATCTGTTGCCTTTCATGGCCATAAATGTGGGTGTGGCTGTACATTAATTTCCTCATTGGGTAATGCAACATCGAGTTGATTATGGCTATTGATCTTCTAAATATTCCGGACAAAGCAAATAGGAAAAAGCCACCACAGCTAAAAAAATGGTTATACATACTCTCTGTTTTTATTGGTGGAGCCAGCATTATCACTGCTTTTTTTTGGCCAGAAGGGAAATCGGTTAAATCTCTTTCTTTTATTTTATTTTCATTTGTTTATCCTTTTTCTATCTGGTCACTTATTTTTCTTATCAGGAGATTATATTTCGATCTCAATCAGCTTTGGGCAGATAACTGGGATAGAAAACGAGAAAAGCTTATTGAACACGAAATAAATCGTGGTCAGAAGCATCTTTATCATCTTAACTCTGTTATTCATATTCCAGATGCATTTATGCAGGGTACATTGTCTGAACAATTGGTACACTCCATTATAGAAATGCCAAAGATCGTAGATGCATCCACCGGGAAAATTATTCGTAGAAAATCATTTTGGTCAAAAGTAGAACAAACAGAAGATCTGTTATATGAAAAGATATGCATGTTACTGGCTGATAATGAACTTTCTTTTGCCCTAGCAGATCTTCTCAAGAAAACCAATATTCAGGTATGTTTGGAACTGGATGCAAATTTATCATCTTCACAATATCAAAAAGTATGGGAAAAAGTTTGTAAAAATAGTCATGTTACACTCCCAGTCAGTTATCTTCATAGGCAAGGTGTCGAAACTCTGGATCAATGGATTGATTCTTATTCTTCTCACGAGCCTTTATTGATCATTTCTGTTCATTTATCTAACAGTGATGATGATGGACATGGTGATGCTGCGGTTGCTCTGTTAGTAACATCATCCTTTTCTAAAGTAATAAGTGAAATTGATAGTACTCGATTATGCCGTCCTGAAAACTTAGGTCAAAATGAAATTAATTATGCATTGTCTCAGGCGTTACTATGGGGAAAAAGTTGTGGTGAAGATATTCAATATCTTTGGATATCAGGAATGGGATGTGACAATAAAGCGCAGATAGCTGCTGCGCCATTGGGTGAAGAATATCCCCATTTAACACAGCCTGAAAATCAAATTGATATTGATGGGAAAATTGGCTATGCAGGTTCTGCTTCACCTTGGTTAGCAATAGCCATCGCATTGGAATCAGCGCAAAAAAATCAAAAACCACAATTAATAATGAGTGCAATATCTCAGGATTTAAATAAACCCTGGTTTATGGTGGTTAAATAATTATTACTCTGCATCTTGGAATCTATCAAGTCAGATGAATGTTTTTAATTTTAACAATAATGCATATCGGAGTGAATGATTATTATGCCTGAGTCTGAATCTAAATCAGGAAAATCAGTTGTTTTTCTCGCGGCGGCTTACACCTTAGCAATATTACTGGTTATATTTATCGGAGTGGTTATATATTATTTCAGTATTAATCCAGAGCTGCCAATAAAGAAATTATTGATTTACGCAGGTTCCGTTTTCGGTGCTTTATTCCTGCTTTTTCCCTTTTTTTTATTGGGGTGGAGTAAACACGCTGAGGCGAGTTTTACCTTATTATCCGGTAAGTCTAAAGTAAAAAAAGAGAAAAAAACAAAAGGATCACCAGAACTATATTTGGATTTAAAACAAACATTAAAACTCCGCTATGGCTCTTCATGGAAAAAGAAAATCCAAATCCTGATGGTTATTGGTTCTCCTGATCATGTTGAACAACTTATTCCCGGTTTGGTGGCAGAACAATGGCTGGAATCTGACGGTACTTTGTTAATTTGGGGCGGTAATATTACCGCCAATGTTGATGATACTATCGATCAGTCTCTGTGTCAGTTGCGCCGCACCCGACCACTAGATGCGCTCATCTGGGTTACAGATCAATACCAACACCAAACTTCGCTTGAAGCATCAGTTCATTCGCGTCTCGTTTCCGGCCATGCATTCGAGACATTGAGCCGTCATTTAACCCAGCGCTATCAGTCATTAGGCTGGTGTGTGCCAGTTTATGTCTGGTCTCTGCATCAAACGAGCTGGGATAACGCTTATGAACAAGTTTCAGCGCCGGGTTGTTTCCTGTCTTCCTCCTGTACACAGGAAAGTCTGCATACCAGTCTGAATCAGCTTGTCCCGATGATAACGGAGCAGGGGACTCAACAGCTTATCCATAATTCCCGTCATGATTTTTTACTAACTTTGGCGAATTTTTTGCGTCAGGGAGGCAGTGAAAAAATTAGTGCTTCATTGGCAGTATTTTTCAATTCACACCAACCCTTACCGCTGGCAGGGATAGTGTTTAGCTTGTCATTTATTGCAGGTAAACGTGTGGATATACACCACTGGAGTAGGGATAGCCGTTGGGACAATCTACTGAGTTCGGTTCAGCAGTTGTCGCCGAAGCTGAGGGCAACAAAACTGGGCTGGCAATGGCGGAAAGCGGGAAACCGATTACTGGCCGTCCTGATGGTGATGGCTGGAGCTGGCATGTTGGTTTCCTATGCCAGTAACCGCCATTTAGTGCAGAAAGGAGCGGAGCAGCTTGAATTGACGAAAAATGATCAGGCACTGTTGGCTGAGCGTATTCAGGCGTGGCTGGAATTACAGGATATGTTATCGATGCTGCAATACCGCGAAATGCATGGCACTCCATCTTATGCCCGTCTGGGATTGAGCCAGAATGATACGGTGTTACAGGCACTTTGGCCGGCTTATGCGCAATATGTTATGCCCTGGCTGCGGGATTCAGTCGCTGAGCAGATGGAGAAAAACTTGATTATGCTGGTGAGTCTGCCGCCAAACAGCTCCGCCCGCTCAGTTGCTGCAAAGGAAGCCTATGGTCCTCTCAAAGCTTATCTGATGATGGGGCAACCGGAAAATATTGATGAAGGCGTGTTCAGTGAAGCTGTTATGGCGAACTGGACAGTGCCAGCTGGTATGCCAGCCGCAGCCTGGCAGGCTAAGGCGCCAGAATTACTCTCTTTCTATGCGAAGAACTTGTCCAACAATCCTGACTGGACGATGAAACCTGATGAAGAATTAGTTCGACAATCACGAACGGCATTGGTACGGGAGATTGGTCACCGTAATGGCGAATCCTCGCTATATCAGAAGTTGCTGCAACAGGTTTCTACACATTATGCGGACATGTCTCTCTCTGATATGACAGGCGATACAGATGCTGAGCTTCTTTTCGCGGCAGATAGCTTTGTGCCGGGTATGTTTACCCGCAAGGCATGGGAGGAATCAGTTGAGCCTGCGATCGAACGGTTGGTGAATGAACGACGGATGGAAATTGACTGGGTGTTGAGTGACGGTCAGCAAAATGCCAATGATGAGCTTTCTCCGGAAGTGCTCAAGGTAAAACTGACAGATCGTTACTTTGCTGATTTCTCAGGCGCTTGGCTGAATTTCCTGAACGGTCTGCACTGGAGACGTTCGGATACGTTATCCGATACGATTGATCAATTGACTTTGATGGCAGATGTTCGCCAGTCGCCGCTAATTGGCTTGATGAATACTTTGGCGTATCAGGGCAAAACGGGGCGTCAGGAAGTGTCAGATTCATTTGCTCAATCTGCGAAGTCAATTTTTAATAAGGATAAGCAGCCAGCAATCAGCCAAAAGGTTGGTTTTACCGGCCCTCTGGAACCGACTTTCGGCCCATTGCTGGAACTGATTGAACCCAAAGCCGGAGCACAGGATGGGCAACATCTTAGTCTGTACAGTTTTCTGACACGAGTAACCCGCGTGCGGTTGAAGCTGCAACAGGTGACAAGTTCAGCAGATCCGCAGGCGATGGCTCAAACGATGGCACAGACGATTTTTCAGGGTAAAGCGGTAGACTTATCTGATACCCGTGATTATGGCAACTTGGTGGCAGCCAGTCTGGGGCAGGAATGGAGCGGATTTGGTCAGACAGTATTTGTGCAGCCAATGGAACAGTCGTGGCAGCAGTTGTTGGCGCCAACTGCTGAAAGTCTGAATGCGCAATGGAAACGGGCAATAGTGGATGACTGGAATCTGGCTTTTGGCGGGCGTTATCCGTTTAAATCGGGAGGAAGTGAAGTTTCCCTGCCGTTGCTGGCGCAATACTTACGTGCGGATAGCGGACGGATTAGCCGTTTTCTGGAAAGCCGGTTAAGTGGAGTCTTACGCCGTGAAGGTAATCACTGGGTGCCTGATAGTATTAATGCTCAGGGATTGAAGTTTAATCCGGAATTTCTGTCTGCGTTGAATACGCTGAATGCTTTATCAGATATCGTATTTACCAGTGGCGAAGCGCGGCTCGCGTTTGAAGTACGACCGGGAACGGCCGGTGGGGTAATGCAGACCAATCTGGTGATAGACAACCAGAAATTGATTTACATGAATCAGCGCCCGGACTGGAAGAAATTTATTTGGCCGGCAGATACCACAGCGCAAGGAGCGACCTTAAGCTGGTCGGGTACAAGAGCGAGAATGCGCATTTATGCGGAGAAACCGGGAACGTGGGGTTTTATCCGATTGCTGGAAAAAGCAAAAGTTACACCGTGGTCAGGTTCAGCTAGCAGCTATCAGGTGAGCTGGAAGACGCCGAATGGACAGGTACTAAACTATACGCTGCGAACGGAGGCAGGCGAAGGCCCGTTGGTATTGCTGAAATTACGAGGCTTTGTCCTGCCAGATAGGATATTTGACTAAAAAGGGCGAGTGCAATTGAGGGAATTTATTCCCTCAATCACATCCTCCACCGTCACCTCCTCCACAATCCCCATAGCCAGAGTCATCACTATCACAATCTCCGTCACTATTATTGACATCAATATGAGATGGGATATAGGCAAAATTACTATTTTTGAATTTTTTTTCGAAATATTCATTTTTATTGCATATTGCAATTAATATCCAAAAGAAGTTATCCTGACCTATATAGGTGTTTATAAGCATTTTACAATAGTTAATAAAATTATAGTTTTCTTCGTCCAATATACTTGTTATGGTACGTATTATTTCATTTTCCATACTGTTATCTATAATTAGCATTAGTTGGTTGTTTTTCGCAAATTCCATTATGATGTTGATTCTATCTTGAGTGTTTCTTTGTTTTTGAAACTCATTTTCTTTACTGTAGGATAGTAAGTGTTTTTGAAAATAGATTCCTAATTCTTTGGAAGTGATTTTTTTATTGTCTTTAGTTTTAAATAGCAAAGAGTTTCTTTGTATTTTTGATTTTAATGATTGAATGGATAATTCAAATAATTTTAATTTCCTATCTGCAATGACTTTATTTTTTTTTGATTGTTAATTGTTCTGTTTCTTAGATAAATACTGATATATAAAAATATAACACTAAACGGACCTAGTATATTTACAAAAAAAGAAGAAAAAGAACCAAATCTGTTAGTGTCAATTTCTTCTGCTCTCTCTACGTTAAAAATATCCAGAGTAGAGAGTAGTATGTAAATAGAAAATACAAAGCCAATTAGTTCTATTGTCTTATGTGCAATATTCAATATATAATTA
>NZ_CAWQMW010000051.1:0-5962 GCF_963895965.1 Xenorhabdus sp. PB30.3
AACATCTCTCAAATAGAACATTCTCGTCACCGAAGTATAACCGGGTTTTTGTTAACTGTTTTAACGGGATTGATTGCTTACAGCCTTAAAGAGAAGAAGCCATCACTGAAAGTTTTCTACTCAGAAAAAGATATTTCAGCAATGGCTTAAACAGAATTAGGGTTATTCATAAGTGGAAACCGATTTCAGTTTTTCCTTCTCTCCCGCCTGATACCACGTTTCCTGTCGGGTCAATAAACCAGCCGAAGAGTAATGCCAGCGCAAAAAATGGTTATCAGGGTAACGAGTTTGAATACGACGCCCTAACGCATCGTACTGATAGTCAATAACGCGACCGGTAAAGTCGATTTCACGGATAACCTGACCAGCAGCATCCCGTTCATAGCGATAAGTTTCTCCTGTAGAAGCCGTAACTGAACAAAAACGGGTAAGTCGGTCATAACCAAAGTGTAATGTCGTCCCATCCGGGCGGGTAACGTGTGTCAGCAGGTCAAAAGCACCATAATTATAACGAGTAATGCGACCTTCCCCATCAGTTACCGCAATAACACGCCGCTCACTGTCATATTCAAAATGCCGGGTAACACCATCCGGCAATTCAATTACTGTCAAACTACCATTACTCACACTGGCATGAGCAGTGCTGTAGCGGTAACGGGTTTCCTGTTTAAGTGCATCTGTCGTACGACGCAGACGCCCCAGTTCATCCAGTTCCAGACCCGTTGTCTGACCATCAGGTGTCATAATTGCAGCCAGCCGCTGATGTTCATCATAGGCATAATGCCATTGCCGGCCATCCGGCAGCAGGCGTTGCCGCAATTCGCCGTGAGTACCGTACTGATATTTTTCTCTATATCCTTGTGGATTGGTAACAGCCGTCAGACTACCCTGCTCATCATGGTGGAACTGCCAAATATCTCCGGTAGGTAAAGTGGCTTCGATAAGCTGACCATGTTTATCGTAGTCATAATAAAAAGCCTCTCCCGTTGGTAGTACAATGTTGGTCAGAGCACCATCATGGTTGTATTCAAAAGTGGTATATCCTCCCAGCGGGTCAATTTCCCAAACTTTCTGGCTGTGGTACCACTGGGTACGTGTTTCCCGCCCTAACGGGTCAACCTGACGGATCACCCGATTATTCTGGTTGTAATAGAAAAGGGTTTTTCCGCCTTCGGCATCAAGATAAGTAGTAACACGCTCATCATCGTTATAAATAAAGCGATCTGTCCAATAACCGCCGGAAGAATGGGTGGAAATGACTCGTCCGCGCTCATCGTAGTGAATATAAAAATCTGTTTTATCCGAGTCATGCCAACGAGTCATAAATCCTTGTGCTGTGTATTCATGCCACAGATGATTTTGCTGAAAAGCATCACATTCCGCCAGATAGCCGTATTGGTCATAACGACAGGTGGCAAGACGCTGCTGTATCTGCTGAAAGTGGTAATCCACTGCCCGCAGTTGATGATCCTGATAATGAAGGGCTAAACGAAAACCATCATTGCGGATAACTTCAATTAACTGATGCTGGTCGTTATAGATAAACTGAATATGGTTCTGGTGGCGATCCGTGATAGCAGACAGCCGACGCCGATTACCGTCAATATGATTAAAGTGGAAAGTTTGCTGACTCTGTTTATTTATCAGACGCAATTCACCATTAAGTTCTCCTGTCAGCAAACAATGAAGGAGATGTCGGTTACGCGCCAGAACCTGATTTTCCGGTGTTGAAAAATCATAAACCTGCCCATCTGCGTCAGTAAAATGAACTTTTTCACCGTCTAATACCAATTGACGTGACCAGTCATCGGCCCATTTCTGTCCGAATAATCCACTCTGACAAGCGGTAGAACGATAATTCCGGGTTAAAGCAATAGGTAACAGGCCGGGGATGACGATAACTAAGAAATTTTGTAGATAATCCCCTGAGGTTATATCGACAGGTTCACCCGGTGTTGCACAACCGGGGCCGGAGCAGCCGTTTCCTTTTTCATTCGAAGGGGTTGTAGAGTCGTTTTCTTTTTTGCTTCCTTTTTCTTTGTTTTTCTTAGCGTCAGCAGATTGACCTTCTTTCTTTTCTCCTTTAATTCGACTACCTGATTGATTTGTTTTTGATAGCTCTTCTGCTCTAGTTACGGCTTTGGCTTCAGTTAATCCTTTTCTGTTGCGAGAAATTTAGTTATTACTCCTTCTCCTTTTACTGCTTTTGAGAGAAAAGCCACTGACTCCGTCCCTACTTTGATTACTGTCTTTACTTCACCGGGACCAACGAAGAAAGTAGCAACATCACCTATCAAAGCACCACCTTTCTGAGCAGGGTTACTTAGCTCCATATGTAAAGATTCTAAAAATCCTTGAGTTGTATCACCATACTTCTGACCAAAATTAAAAATCGCAGAGCCTGCGCTTTCTGCTCCAATCTTTGAAAATGCAATTCCCAGCGCTTTCATTTCCATTTCAGGAATCTTTTCTATAACTTGTGCTAACTCGACTACAGAATTAAAAAAACCCTTTCCTGCTCCTTTTACTGCTTCTAGAGGGTGTTTAACTGCTTCAATAAGGTTATGTCCTTGCTCGTCAACCCACTGAACGACAGCAGAAGCTTTCTCTGTAAAAAGTTTTGGAGGGCTATTCATAAAAAATTTCAATGATTCATATAGGCTATTACCAGATACTATTTTTTTTACCGGTTCCGGCGGATTATTAAAAAAATATTTAAATGGTTTTAATAGATCATCATAAAAACCTCTTTTGCTCCTAACATGGCTCGCAGATTGTGATTCTTGTGGTGTTTCCGATTTAACAGGGGGATTCGCCTCCTTCGGACTTTTTTTTGCTTGTTTTGGCTGACCAACAATAACGCCCAGCGTATTCCCTGTACCCGTTGGACTATCATTCTTTGCTCCTTTCGCCATAGCCCTTTCCTTATGATCCATTCATCCAGAATTTATCCGCATGGCGCAACGTTAGCTTGCCATCCGCCCGTACCGTTTGCGTATGCTCTTTCGGGTGGCATTTTCCCCCCACCGTACCACTTTTCACTCCCGTCGCCGTGCCCGCCTCGTCCCCCAATGTCTGTGGAACAAAACTTTGCCCGAATACTACGACTGGCTGCCCATTTGCCCGAACCGATGAAACCGGCGCAGAGGCGTCTTCCAGTTTGGCGATAACCGGATAAGGGATCGGTGGTGTGGCAGGCCCTATCGGGGTTTTGCAGACATCGGGAACCAGACTGATAATCAACCATTGGGTATCTTTTCGGGCAATATAGTTATCCGCCATGATGCTGCTCCTGTTCAGGTGCAAATGTGATCAAAGGTGCTTTCGGATTTATTTCAAAGCGGGCTTCAGCCACTCTGATTGGTAAACCAATGCTGAAATACAGCCGGAAAGTCAGCTCCAGTACCATCGCATCGGTATCAATAATCAGGGTATCGAGGTTCATCAGAACCGGAAAAAAAGCACCATCATCCGTACGTAACAAAATAAAAGGACGATGCCCCGGCAATTGAGTTTGCAAAGAGCCATCCGGTGTCAAATTAGTTAATTGCAGTGAAATATCGGTAGAAGGCCAGTCAATTTGCTGATCTTGCGGAGCACAATTCCAATAACCGAAATCAAAATCCTGTGGCAGATAAGGATGGTGCTGTTCCAGCCATGTCTGGTCATAGGTTCCGGCTAACGTTCGGCGCGGTAGCCACGCCCGACCGATAATCCCCATCCCTTGTGGCTGGCTGGGAAGTTCTGTCACTGAAAGCTGGCCTGCCAGCATTTGGGCAAAGTGCTGTGCAGTGACTGGCGCATCCGGATGGATAATACGCGGAGCTGGATAACGAGCTTGGTTTTTGGCACGGGCATACCACGGTAGAACAAATCCCATACCGATGGGGTTATATTCCCAAACGGCATGAGCTACCGGCGCTTGATCGCCATCGGGGTGTTGGCTGAGCTGTTCAGATGTGAGTTTATCTTCTTCTGCCAGCACATCGACCGCTTTGTCATCATCAGCTTCAATCCGGCATTCCCCGCCAAAGGCGTAACGGTAATCAAGAGGTAAGCTTGCAAACGGCTTAGGATCAGAGAGTTGCCATTGTCCGTTATCCGTGCGGAAAAATTCCCGCTCTCCGGATATATTCAGTGTCTTATCAAGCAGAGTGTTGCCATTAGCCTCTGTCACTGACAGACGGATAGGAAAAGAGGCACAAGGCTTACCTTCTGGTGCATAAGCCGTACCATTAATAATTACATCACATTTAGGTTTAAAAGGAGCCAGATCACTTTCCTGCAATACCTGCGAGACATTTAATCCTCCCCGATATTGATCCTGTATACACAGGGTCATTACCGGAAGCAATTCAGCCAGATATTCGCCTTTACCCGCAGGCAATAGCTGATAGCCCACTTTCATGGCAATAACATCGTATTCCTGATCTTCAGTATCCAGCATCCGGTAGTTCATCACCGAAAAAGGAGTGAGATTTTTGAATTCCATCGTCCGGTCTCCTTAGTTCAAATCGATGTCTTTACCACTGATTTGCACAGGGCCGCTGGCTTCGAACCTGAACTCTTTACCTTTGATGGTAATTTTGCCATCCTTGTCCATTCTCAATGTGCTCTTACCGCATTTCAGCTCAATCACCTTACCGGCACTAATAGATAAAGTTTGCCCCACAGAAATCCTTTTTTGCATACCCACCGTTTCTTTCTGACTAACAGAAACTGAAGTATTCATACTGGCACCAACATTAATCCTATAGCTTGCCCCTACTCTCAATATTTTGGTGAGTCCAACCATTTCAGTACTACGAAGCTGTACCATTTCCTGTCTATTCTTTTTCACGACAACAGCTTGTTTTCCATCAACTGCCTCAGTGTGATTACCCTGTACCTGAGTGGTTCGGTTATTTAGTACCTTGGTATTCATATCTTTTTGGGCATGAATAAACACCTCTTCGCTACCTTTCGCGTCATCAAAACGCAGTTCATTAAACCCTTCTCCTTTGTGAGTGTGGGTTTTGAAGGTGGTGCGGGTTTTCTCAGCAGGCAAATTAAGTGGGGAGCGATTGCGACCGTTGTAGTTACAGCCTGTCACGATGGGGCGATCAATATCACCGTTAAGGTAAGAAATAATCACTTCCTGGCCGATGCGGGGGATCGCCATAAAACCGAATCCATTACCATTCCAGCCCTGTACTACACGAACCCAACAGGAAGAACTATCTCCTGCTTCATCGTGGCGATTCCAGTGAAAATGTACTTTAATAGCACCGTGTTCATTAACAAAAATCTCTTCACCCGGTGGCCCTACTACCGTTGCCAGTTCATCACCATCTGCCAGCGGCTTATAACGGTATGGTGGTCGCCAGTCGTTTTTTCCCGGAATAAAAGTGACGTTATTGGTCAGGGTTGTGCCTTCTCCCGCAATACCTGCCGCTTGTGGCTGAGAACCGTAATGGTTAACGGTAACGATTTGCCAGCGGTTATTCATGGCTGCAATCGGATGGGATTTCAAAGTAAAAATTTTACCGGGACGTAACTGAACACAGTTTGTCTGGGCCGAACCCAGTTTACTTTCGCTATTAAGTTGGCTCAGGCGTATTTCACCCAGCGGTTTACCTTCTTTACTCCACGGGAAACGACCGGAACTTTCAAATATTGGGTGACGCCCGCCTTGCGGTAAATCAGCCTGAATCTGCAAGGGCTGAGAAGGTCGCAACCAATTGTAATCTTTATGAATATATTCATCCGGGCAGAGGTATTCCCCATATTGCCACTGCCAGGCTGTAGTATCTTTATTATCGGTATTGGGCTGATTGTTATAAGTCAGGCTCAGATCTGCTGTCATACCTAATACTACAGTCGTAACTGTTCCATGATCAGATATTCCTCTCGGCGGCGATAATGGCATTGTTGGGCGCGATACTGATGTCGTCGCCGCCAGTCTGACCAAAATAAAATCTGT
>NZ_CAWQMW010000052.1:0-5834 GCF_963895965.1 Xenorhabdus sp. PB30.3
TTTTATTAATTATCAAATGAAACTTAATATTCTGATTTTACTGGTATGAAAACCCGTTTCACTGGAAGGAATATAAGTTAAACGGGCAATAGAGAATTTATTTCGGTATTGTTTATGGATTCATTCCATCATAAGGTATTATAAAAAAAGGTTCGCACTCTTTAGTATTACATCCTAGGTAAATAATTTTTTCATCATTGGTAAACGTGGTTATGCCACCACCATTGATATGGAAATCCCATAATTCCAGAACAAATATTTTATGATGAACAATGAGTTCTGATAATATTCATTACCTCTTCATTTTCTTCAATAAATGAAAATGAACCACTATGTTCCAGGAATTGTAAGGAAACGTTTTCATGAGAAAAATCAAGCTGTAATAATGGATAGAGAGCTCTATCGAATCGACCAGCAATTACTCGTGTAGGCATGGATATTTCTTTCAACCTAGGGCGAAAATCAGGGATCATTAAAATTTGACCACCAATATTAAAATCTACATCTTCCCCACAAAAGATTGGATATAATTCAATATTTCTAGCTCCAGGCTCCGTAGCTATTTTTTCGGAGTTTTTGGGGTCGAAGAATCGGACTAATGAAGCTCCTTTTGCAAAGAGAGATTGCATTTCTGGTGATGTTGAAGCATATCCACTTCGACGAAGTTGGGATATTTCACTCCATACGTCTGGTAATTGATTTTCAATGATTTTATTTATATTTTCGTGATTCTTCTGCCACATGTAAGGGCTATGTAAGCTATTACATAATAACAAGGATTTTATTAATTCTGGATAATCCAAAGCAAGTTTTAAACTTATTAAACCACCATATGAGAAACCAAAAATATGTGCTCCATCTGGACATAATTTGTTAATTACACATGCAACATCAAGTACATCCTCTTCAAAAGTTATTTCGGAAAGAGATTCTGGTTGATCAGATTTTCCTCTTCCGAAAAGATCTAAGTATATGACACGAAATTCAGTATGTAGTATATCGAAGTGAGGATGAAATATTACATGTGAACCGGCAGGCCCAAGTCCTGATAGAAGGATGAGAGGTTCTCCATTACCTGCTTCTTCAACCCAAAGTCTTTTTCCTCTAATATTATGGAATGTGCCTGGGGCATGCTGAAAACATATTGTGTTTGTCATATTATCTCCGAGTTTGTTACGAAAACACCTATTTCTATTTTTCGAGTTTTTTTACACTTTTACGATAGATGAATGAATTGAATGTAAAAATAATAGCCATGTTTTTAAGTTAATTATATTTTAGAGTGTGAGATTTTATGTGATTCAGAAACTAGATTAGGTAAAGAATAATTGAAATATTTATATTCACCATTGGATGAATTATTTTTTTCAGGGTGGGTATGTGTACGGAGTAATTCCTTTTTTGAGTATGCTACCACTAGTGAATCGTATACATTTTCTGTTAAGAGCTTATTCAGGTGGCTATAATCGAAGGTATTTAATTTATTAATGGTATTTATCCAGTTTATATTAATCAGGCGATTTGTAATATCAATATCTGTACTCATTGTTTTTTGGCCTCTCTCATTAATAATTCTCGCTTGCGCTCAATCCCCCAACGATATCCAGATAAACTTCCATCATTCCTGACTACCCTATGACATGGAATCGCAACCGCTAGCATATTGGCGGCACATGCATTCGCTACGGCACGTATAGCTTTTGGTGAACCAATACGCTTGGCAATTTCAGCGTAACTGATAGTGGTTCCTACCGGAATTTCTCGTAACGCCAGCCAAACTCGTTGTTGAAAAGCTGTACCGCGAATATCTAATGGTAGTTTTAGCTCAGCTTCCGGAGTCTCAATAAACCCGACGACTTGCGCGATAATTTGCTCAAACTGGGGATCTCCACCAATAAACTCTGCCTGGGGGAATTTGTCTTGCACCTCCTGTAAAAGTTTATTGGGATCATTTCCCAGTAAAATAGCACAAATACCCTTTTTACTTTGTGCAACTAAAATATGACCTAATGAACAAATGCCCAATGCAAAGTAAATTTGCACTCCCTTTCCACCGGCGCGCCAAATTTTCGGTGTCATACCTAATAAATCGGATGAAATTTCATAGAACCTGCTGCTGGAATTGAAACCTGCATCTAAAATGGCTTCAGTAACACTATGGTTTTGTTCTAAATTATTCCTCAAACGCTGACCACGGTAAGCATCGGCATAGGCTTTTGGCGTCAGACCTATTTTTGCCTTGAATAATCGATGAAAGTAAAATGGGCTCATTCCTATGTGATTGGCGATACTTTCCAGAGGAAGATAGCCTTCATTTTGTTCTATGTAACGGCAGGCTTGCGCTATTTTAGCAAGGTTGCTAGCTTCTTGTTCAGGCTGGCTTCCTGGTAAACGCTTACTTGGACGATAACCTTGCTGTTTAGCATCACTTTCATTGTCAAAAAAGATCACATTTTCCCGTTTTGGTAGGCGGGCAGTACTGGAAGGTAAACAATATATTCCTGTAGTACGCACTGCGTATACGAAATGACTATCAGCATCCTTATCACGTTCAACAATGGCTTGCCAACGTTTCTCATTGGTTTTCCATAAATTTTTTTTACTCATATATCACCTATCATGGTTAGCGAATGAGCACCTTAATACTAATAGATTGGTAGATAATGGTAGGGAAATCACCCTGTCTCTTGCTTTTTTAATTTTTTAAAGAATATATATTAGAGTCATATAGATGCTACTATCTTTTATCAAATAAAAGAGCGTTCAATATTCCCTACCGGACGCCAGATACAATTAACGAGTAACAAGATTAATAAATATTTGTGCTCCAACTAGCAGGTAGTCATCGTCAATAAAATAAGCATTGGAATGCGGGTAGTTATCTATTAATCAATAATGCGACACATCTCGCGAATGGCATCCAGCCCTTTTTTTGGTGTTGAACCGTGGGCAGAAACACCGTAGACATCCAGAGTCCATGTCGTTCCCCATGAAGTGAGAGTACCGCTTGTCAGAGCGATAGTACCTGTATCCTCAGCGCCATCGTTATGCAGGGCATAGACTTCACTGACACCGTCCATGCACCCCAGCTCAACCATTTTATCTGCGCCCGGAATACGCATATCTTCTTCTGCCATCTGGAAGATAAAGCGCACGTTGACGCTCATTTCATTCTGATGTTGTGACAGGTAATTGGCGGCTGTCAGGGCAACTGTCATATGAGTGTCGTGACCACAGTTATGCGCATAGCCTTCATGAATAGAACTGTGGTCATTATGGTCAGATCTACGGAAATATTGTCATATATGATGACCTGAACAACAGGGTATCAACACGAACACTGACTGTAAGAAAGATCGTGTTGTTCTGGATGAGAGGGCAATCAAGGATCTTTAATGCTGAGAGCATAACCGATCCTGAATTTATAAAAGATCGGCTCCTGTAATGGATCAAAATATCATTCAGTTTATGCTGTTGGTTTGATATCCATAATGGTTTCAATGGCGCCGCTGCTTAAGAGACGCTGTTTATTGGGTACTGCCTCAATCAAATGGTTGACTGGCAAGACTCGGATACCTGAGCCTAAAAAGACCGGCACCGTGGTAAGAAATAGTTGTTGTAATTCTCCGGCATCGGCAAAGAATGCTGCTGTTTCTCCACCACCAATGATCCATACATCTTTATCTTTAGCGGCGGCCCGAGCTTTAGAAGCAATTTCACTGGCAGAATCATGAGTGACAACGGCATTAATTTCTGTAGGAACAGGTAAATTTCTGGAGGAGAGAATAAAAGAAGGGATATTCTGATATGGCCAGTGACCAGCCGTATTCTTCATAATCCATTCATAGGTTCCGGCCCCTATAATGGCTGCTCCAATACCCTGATAAAAGGTTTCATAAGGAGTGGCGTCATCGCTGAGAGCAAATGTCTCCAGCCAGCCTAACTCATGATTCTCTGTAGCGATATAACCATCCATTGTTGCAGCAACATAATAAATGAGCTTTGACATATCTTTCCTCATTTTGCTTTTTAGGGCTTATGAATATTTGGAAAACCCAGTTGGTGTTGAGATAATTTTTTTTGTTACATTATTAATAACTCTATCAGGGGAATCGAAAATGGATTAGCTTTTTAAACTAATATTTTAGAACAGCATGTTTAAAATTGATGTTGGTCACATAACTTTTTGAAATAAAGAGTTTGTCTATAATTTTTTATGTATTAACTGTCACAACTACTACAAATTTTAAATAAAGCAGGATGAATAAATTGATTTGTAACCATGCTGCATGGTTGCTTTAATCATCCGGTTTTTATCGATAATATATTTATACCCGTCGTCTTTCTAGTCGCCTCTTTGTTGGCTGCGCTCACTCACCCCAGTCACATAGTTATCTATGTTCCCGGGGATTTATTATCTTGCCGCCGTGATGCAACTTGAAATCCATAGGGGACATTGATCGATCACATTAAATTCACTTTAAGGATAAATGATGGCTATTGGATACTTCTTAGTTGTTGGGGATAAGACAACATGTGGTGGTGCAATTTTAACGGGCAGTAGTACAGTTACTTTTTACGGTAAGCCGTCTGCTCTTGAGGGTTCAGAGGTCAGTTGTGGCAGATTTGCCGGTAAATACCGGATTATTGGTGGTGTCAGTGGTTTTATCAATTATCAGCAAAGAATGGCAGGAACGCTGGATAGCCAGAGTAGTTGCCCTTGTCAGGCTGGCTTGATTCAGTCTATTCCTGATTCCTATGCTAAATAATGACGGTTGATAACTAATTATGCCATTGCAAATATCTTCGATGGCATTTAAGAGATTAAATAAATAATTTATGTTATTGACAATTAGCTTTTAAAATATAAAAGATATGACCAAAAATAAGAGGTGTCTTATTGGATTGTTGTTTAATTTGTTTATAGGATTACTCTTATTGAATAAGATAGGGCAGAAAACGGATTTAACCAAAATAGAAAGGATAACAAATTATGTCTAGATTTATTGTTACGCGGAATAACGGAAAAGCGCTTCTCGGAACTGAGTTTCATCTCACTCCCGGTAATACACTGACATTAAAGATTGATGGCTTAAACCTCAATACCAGAAAGCATCTTAAGTTTCTGTCAGATAACGGACTGGTATCTATTTTTCAGCGTGATAATCCTAAGATGAGAGAGCAAACATTGCAAATAACAGCGATTAATATAGGAGTAAGTAAAGTTAAGGCGGTTGATACAAATATTGATTTCTGTCCTAATTTTGCTCAGGGTGTTGCTGAAGATTGCTTTCCACATTTAACGATTAATATCGTACCTAAAATATCGATCCCCGCTGATCTTACTGCTGAACAACGAGCAATGCTGATGGTGTTGTTGGCGGAGACAACATCACCAGATACAATCGGCGGAAAGTATGATGAAAAAGAAGCTAAGGACACTATGCAGTATATGCATGATGTATTATTAAACAGAGTTAAGTCTCCTAAATCACATGAGCTTGATGTCCCAAAACACGGAAATAAATTAATTGGATTAATTTCAGGCCCCAGAACAATAAAGGGTTTTAGTCAATATCCCAACATTGAATCAGGTATAAAAAATAGAATTAATGGTATGTTAGTCACTGCAAATGATGGAACTCACGATAATTTTTTAGCTTATCGTCAATTAATTAAAAATGCTATCAATATAGCTAAAAGTAATAAGGTTTCTAATACAGAAGTTATTGCATGGAGAACAGCAAACCGTACTTCTCCTGGTAAAAATTTCATAAAAATGTTTTCATTGCAGGGCCAGGATTTTTACAAATTATCAGAAGGTTATCTTAAAT
>NZ_CAWQMW010000053.1:0-5381 GCF_963895965.1 Xenorhabdus sp. PB30.3
TTTAATATACAGAGTTATAGCTTTAAGTAAAAATGATAATGTATTTAAAAAACAATAAGTTGATTGTTAATGTTGATAAATCAACCTCATTATTCATAAATCTAATTTAAATATCATTAGCGTTAAATCAGAGTAATTAACAATGTGATCACATAAAAATACAGAAAATCACTCTCAATTGGTTAGTCTTTGCCATTCCATAAGTTATAAAAATAAATCAAATTCCGAAAAAATGATCTTTTTCTATACTTTTAATATAGATTCCATAATCATCGACCGTGGTAATAACTTTTTTATTATTTAACCAGAATTCAAAGATTTTATTGATGTCTTGTAGATATTTCTGATGTGTAATTCCTGATACAGACAGAGATACCGAAATTTCCGCTGAATTATTTGAAGTCGTAGCCTCTTTGATTACTAATAGTTCAATTTTGCTCAGTGCCAGCCTAATATTCTCTTCATTTTCTGATTCCGCAACTGGCTGTCTTTGTAATTCCGTAATCAATAATTCCCGCAAAGCATGACCAATCTTCTCCTGACTGAGTGATGCCGTTTGTTGAACAGTTGAAGAAATGGTGCTTATCGGCATCGCCTTATCCTGCTCATCGGTGAGGCTAACTGGTATTGTCACTGAATAATTCAGCGAAAGCCTTGGGCGATTTCCCAGTGACTGCCAGAAACTCCCTAAACTATTTAAACTTTCTTTCGGTGGTACAACCTGAGTATAAGCGCCGGGAATACCTGCCAATTGGCGGTTATTAATCAACGCATTTAAGACTTGTGACATAACTTGTATGGCCTGATTATCCGGTTGGCTATCCGGGCTATTCGGATCAGTTGCGGGTTTAGCCGATTCCCAATAGGTAATCAGATAATTACATTTAATATTGACCCAACCCGGTAATAACCTCCCGGAGGTGGCATTAAACACTCTGGATTCTGTTGAGCGAAGCTGTAGATCTTCATGGATATCGTAAAGAAAGACACTCACCATTGCATCAGATTGTACGGTATCTAATTCAGGCAAATCGAAACGAATTGCCACTTTTTTATCCAGATACTTTTCCAGAATTCCCTTCATTGCTTTATTAACGTCAATAACAGTTTGCATTTTTAGCATAAAAAAACCTCTTATTTTATTATTGTGAACACGGTCAGGTCATTAATACATTTAATTTTTATCTATGTTTATTTCTATTAATTTTTAAACGTTAATCTACCTACTTTATCTAATTCTCGTGATAATGCGGTTTCAATATTCTTATTATTAACTTCGTTATATTTGTTCTCTGCGGAAAATAGTGAAGACAATAAAGCAATGTTACGAATATTGGCTCCTGTGACACTTGTTTGCTGAGCTAATTTATCGAAATCGACATCCTGAGCGACTTTTATATTTTCAGGCCAGATTGCCTGCCACATTTTCTTGCGGATAGCTTCATCCGGATAAGTAAAGCGAGTAATAAAAGTAAAACGGCGATTAAAGGCGTTATCCAAATGGCTACGATTATTGGTGGATAAAATAACCAATCCCGGATAATTCTCCAGCCGTTGCAACAAATAAGAGACTTCAATATTGGCATGTCTGTCTTGCGCATCTTTAGTTTCACTTCGTTTACCAAACAGAGCATCCGCTTCATCAAAGAATAAAACACCGGCATCCTGTTCTGCCAAATCGAAAATACGGGATAAGTTTTTCTCGGTTTCACCAATGTATTTATTTACCACAGTAGATAAATCCACTTTTATTAAGTCAACGCCAAGGCAGTTGGCAATCACTTCTGCCGCCATCGTTTTCCCTGTCCCAGAATCACCATAAAACAACGCACTAATACCGGTGCCATAACCAATTTTATCTTTAAAACCTCCCGCCAGAACTTGTTCCCGATATTTAATGGCCGTGAGTATTTCCTGTATTTGTTGAGCAATCTCATCAGAGACCAATAAATCTTTTAATGAACGTTTAGGCGTCACCCGCTGGGCCAATTGACCAAAATTTTGTTGGGCACGTAAATTGAGCGCCTTATGAATATCGCATTGCTGCAAGATATCCAAAGGATCCCGTTGTTGTTGATAAAACTGAGCTTCTTCCAGAATCCATGGCAAAATTTCGGGATTAAACGTGTAACGCTGGCTTAAGGCGATTGCGTCAATATTATTGGCACAGTGATTGGGCAATTGTGCCGTCAATAGATTGGTTTTTTCCTTTGAGGTCAAAACGGGCATCTCAACCAATAATGCTGATAACTTTCTCAGCCAGATCAGTGGAGAAGAAGGTTCAATTAAACAAATCACTCTTAATTCAGGTTGCTGCAATAAAGCGGAAAGAGGTTCCAGTAGCTGTTTATTCTGTTCGGCGAATAAGCAAAAATTTCGCAGTAATAAACAAGCGCCGCGCATACGGATTTCCCGCAAGATAAGCTTTATTCGCGAAAGCAAAGCTTTATCATCATTGTCAGCCAATTTAGCGATATCCACCATTAACGTTTGTCGTTCTTCTGACGCCATGATATTGGTAACCGCATAAGCTCTCGCACTGCCGGTAATACCTTTTAATAAGATTATCGGACGAATATCATCGTGTTCGGATAATAAAGCATTATTGAGTAATTGCTTTAATTTGGCTGGGTAATAGCCATTCTCTGCGGGCATTAGCCACTCACAATAATATTCTAAATCAGGCGGAATATAGTGATGCCCAAGTAAAAAGTGATACACACTGTTGTCTGTGATAAAAGGTGTCTGAATCCAGGACGACATTTTTTTGCGACTATCAATGGATAATAGCTGGCAGCCAATCAATGGTGAACGATGTAGAAAACTGATCTGTTGTGCCTGTTTCTCCATCATTGAGTGACAAAATAGTTCCAACGCCAGCGTAAAAGTGGGAAATCGAGATTGTTGTTCTCCTTGAATTAATGCAAACAGTTGATAGTAGCGGCTATCAAAATGGGGAAGTAAACCTAACAACAAAACATCTCTTTCAAAATCAGTCAGCTCAAAACGATCGACCAAATCAGTGAGTCGGGATGCCACTGGCATGACGGTTTGCGGTATTACCAGACAATCATCATTGAACCAATGAGGTTTACCCATCGGGTTCTCCAGTCTGGCGATAATATCCTCTTCACTTAACAGAAATTCATCAAGGGGATCATCTTGCTGCCCTGATATACAATGGCAATGGTATTGAAGAACAAGATCAATACGTTCCAGTTGGCTAAATAAAAATGCTAAATTTGCATCATTATTTTGCTGAAATAAATTAGAGAAGACAGGCGCTGTATTCATAAATTCTTACTCAGACTATGTATTGTATTTGATGGTTATAACCATGTTATGGTGATGGGATATTTCAACCAGCTAAAGTGCGCGATATTGATTGGCCACGGCCATTCGCTTATCAGCACATCATAAACTTCGGGTTTAATATGGATATTTATTAAACCGTTTAATTCATTTAATTCTCCGGAACGTTGCAAAAATAAATGCCGAACATCATTTACACCCATTTTTTTCCAGACCGGAAGTTGTATAACGGTTTTTTCCAGCCATTGGTTGATGGCGATTTGCTGTTCTGGCTCTGGCGTACGCCAAAGCGCATTATCATGCATGGGTAACCCACAAAGTATTTTATTGAGGGTCAGCCGCCATACAGGTATTTCCTCTTCAGCCCAAATCAGCCAATCAAGTAAACAGACGGCTTTCCTTTGCGCTTCAAGACTGACAAATTGATTTTTCTCCAATAAATCAAAAGTGCGGAAAAATGTTGGCAATAACGGCCATAAAATTATGCAACCGGCATTGCTGATGGATAAAACAGATTGTGCTGATGAAGTTTGAATCCCATTAATAGGTTGTATGGGGGAAATTTGCGCTAAAGAAGCTGGTTTCAATAATTCGCTATGTTGTTCCCTGTTTTTTAAAATTGAAGCGTTTTGTTTTACCGTCTTCTCTATCAAACCATCATACTGTTGTGTAGCTGCTGGTTGATACTGTGTTTGTATAAGCTGAGATATTGACGGTACTGTACCTATTTGTATTTCGGTTTCACTGTGTTTCTGCTTTAATTTATTACATTCATCCTGAATGATATTTACTGCGGGTGTTTTCTTAATTTTAGTTTGTGATGTGCTTTCGGTTATTATATGAGTTTTATTATTATTTGGTTTTAATGAATCAAAATTATTTTCAGCCTGTTCTCTCTCCGATATCAGTTTGTTTTTAGCGTTTAGTATCGTTTCTGCTGGTATATAAATTTCTTTATTATCTGGCTTTAACGAATTAGCACCATTTTCAAAAAACTCTCTTTCTGATATCAGTTTATTTTTAACATTTAGTACCGTTTCTGCTCGCGTATAAATTCCTTTATTATCTTGCTTTAACGAATGAGCACTATTTTCAACAAGCTCCCTCTCCGATATCAAATTATTTTTAACGTTTAGTATCGTTTCTGCTGGTATATGGAGTTTATCATTATTCCGCTTTAATAAATCAACACTACTTTCAATAAGTTTTCTCTCCGATACAAGCTTGTTTTTAACGTTTAGCGTCATTTTTGCTGGCAGATGGAATTTATCATTATTCGGACTTAATAAATCAACGCTACTTTCAATAAATTCCCTCTCCGATTCCAGCTTATCTTTAACGTTTAGTTCCACTTTTGCTGGTATATGGAGTTTATTATTATTCGGTTTTAATAAATCAACGCTACTTTCAATAACTTTTCTCTCCGATGCCAGCTTATCTTTAACGTTTAGTTCCATTTCTGCTGGCATATGGAATTTATCATTATTCAGCTTTAATAAATCAACACTATTTTCAATAATTTCTCTCTTCGATGTCAGCTTGTTTTTAACGTTTAGCGTCGTTTCTGCTGGCATATGGAATTTATCATTATTCGGTTTTAATAAATCAACGCTACTTTCAATAAGTTCTCTCTCCGATGTCAGTTTATTTTCGGTTTGTAAAATAAATTCTTTTTTTACCGCATGTTCATATCTCACCTGATGTTTCAGATAATACTCCGCAGATAACCTCAATTTTTCTGGCGTCACCTGTTTATCTAAGATTATCTGTGTTTGTGAGTTAATAAATTTGGATGCTATTTCTTCAGAGAATAGTTTTATTAGTAAACTAAGAAAATCTGGTTGGCAAATTTTAATTAATCGGTTTAATCCCGCAGGTTGTAAGCAGTGTTTAGCTAACATAGGGAGCCATTGTTGTGGGTGCAGGCTAATATTTTCAATTAACCAATAACTGAACTCAGGATTTTTTACCTGTTGACATAAAATAGATGATTCCCAGTAACCATGATTTAAATAGTTATCAATATTATTTAGTATTAATTCTTCTGAATATAATGTACTGGATACACT
>NZ_CAWQMW010000054.1:0-5084 GCF_963895965.1 Xenorhabdus sp. PB30.3
GTATATGTGGCAACTGCTCAGTAATGTGAAAAAATTCTTGAAAAAATCTGCAAATAGATTCTTTCAGATAAAGTAAATCGAGTGTCCCACTATTATGAAAAGTTATTTAGCGTCAGAAAGACCAGCTCAATGAAGTTAAGCTCATAATATGGGAGCTAATTGGGGATTATCAGGCCGGATGATGATAAAAATCCGGAATATCACAAAAATATTTCCGGCTTTTAAAATATAAATTGAAAGAATTATATTTAGGCTAATAATCTAATTTTAAAAAAGACAATATACTCTATATTAATAAAACAATCTCAATGTTAAACTTTATTCATCTTCTCCTATAGCAAATTCAATAGCATGTTTTACACGATAGAATTCTTTATTACACTCTGTAAACTCAGGGCAATTTATTACTTCATTCAATTTATTTTCTCCTAAAATTTCTTTAATATCAGAAAGCATAAATGCTAAATCAGCTACGTGATCATTACAAGAATCTATCAAATCAGCTGATAAATAATGATTTTTCAAATAAGAAATTGCTCTTTCCGGAGCAGAGTTTAATAAAATTTCAAACGCTTTTAAATGATATACTTTCAACTTAAGTAAATCTTCTAAATTATTCAAAAAAACATCATCCAATTCAAAATATTCCGAATCTGACAGTTGACTGATACTTTTTTTAATGCACTGTAGCTTTTTATAAAACTGTCCAATACAGCAGGGAAATTATTTTTCATTTTCCTATGTTCAATAATACCTTCAAAATAAACGTCATATTTTATTTACCAATCCACATTCAAAAATATGGGTAGTGCCCTTCATACTATCATCCCTGAATAGGGAATGATTAATCAATTTTAATTTAATTCCAAAAGGATATTTCAGGACTCTGTTATTCAATCTGTTGACACTAATTTTTATGATTATAAATCAATTGATTAACAAGATATTTTTACATTTAAAATAAAAATTCACACAAACAAGATGATGAGATAAAGGAAGAAAAACAAATCTTGGTTTCCTGCGTCCTAAATAGTTTTTCAAAATGATAGGAGTACTCCTTACCCCGCGTGACACATGGGTTAAGGAACACAGTATGCTGATACTCTCACTATTATGAAAAGGTATATAGATATGTCTGTCACACAGGGGAAGATTAACCTCCAACTACGTCAAATAGCAGGAAACGATAAAATAAATCATCGGTAACTTTATTTGACCGATGATTTATTAAATAAAGTACTACAAAAAGACTGAATAAGATTTTTCAGTTTTATTTATTACTACTTTTTATATACTATCGATATATACTCTGGCTTTTCCTCTGGTATATTTCGATACAACCTTTTTTCATCATCTCGCCACCAATATTCTTTATATTCTTCCGGCTGTTTATATTCATATATCGCTATAACTCCTAGCAATCCACAAGGCGTATTCCCAATAAAATCCCAGCCATTTCTCTCTGCACAATAAGCCTGTAATTCTTTATCGTACCAAACTCTATATCCTTTTTTATCAAGAATATTAAGCGCTGTATTATAAACATTTGTATATTCCGATAATGCTGGCATAATTCCCCCTACTATTTTTTTAAAGTCTTAATTACTTCGAAAGGTATTTCACCTTTAAACAAGACTTCCTCGGCTATCTTTGTATTCTTTCTAGCCTCGAAACTGCCCGCTCTCATCACTGCTTGCATTACATTATTATGATCTATATAGCTAACCCGAATTCTGGATAATAAATTGACAAGAGGCCTGTTCCAGGAGCAAAGTTTTGGTGAAAGCCGAAAACCACTCCAGAGAGGAACAGGCCATGAACAAGTTAGTTGAAATTTTCTGCGATGTCGACGACTTTTGTCGCCTTTTCATCCCCCAGTGGGCGCAGTTTTGTCTCGATAATGGATATTCCTGATAGTGACTACACCAGAACCATCAAGCAACAGTACCAACGCCAGCAAAACCAGCTCAGTGAGATTAAACTGCGGATGCGGGAACTGATTGGGGATTATAAAATAGGATAACTATTTCTTATTTTAACTAAAAATAACGCTAGCAATGATGCCAGCGTTATCAAATTTACCACAACAATATATTTCTGAATGAGTTATTTCTATAGCTCATTTTTAACCCATTCAGTGAGTTCCTTTTTAATAATGGACTCATTCAATGGTTTGTTCCAATTTAATATTTCTTTCTCATCATAGCCATCACTCAGAATAAATAAATATATTGTTAATTTTGGCTTTTGAAATATATTCTCATCAATACAATATCTGATTGCATTCAAACACGCTTTAATAACATCATCTCTACCATCATCTTCTTCAAATTCATCACTCATAGAAAAAGCCATCATCTGTGACGACACAGAAGCAAAAGCAGTGTTTTTGTACAGATACTCATCATCACCTTCAGAAATAGTTTCACTAAACCATTCTGCTGGACTGTACTTGTACGTTAGAGGATATTCATCATCTTTTACTGACTCAAAGTGCATATTTGTATTAAATAGTAAAGAAAGAGACATAAAACTTTCATCTGTGTATAAACAAAAAGAATTTATATCCTCCCAATAATCTTGCCCTTTTATATGCCTTACAGAATTAGAAATGCTGTCAATAATGTCTTTTTCTAGCTTTCGAAAATCCATAAATATACTCCGGCACTATAATATTTTATCTTTTGCGAACAATTCACCTAAATAGTTTTTCAAAATGATAGGAGTACTCCTTACCCCGCGTGACACATGGGTTAAGGAACACAGTATGCTGATACTCTCACTATTATGAAAAGGTATATAGTTCTGCCAAGGCATCTTTTATTGACCTACCCGAAGATACCGCCTCTTTTAATACATCATTAACTTTTTTCGCTGCTTCTACGCTATGGTTTTTGTTTGGTGCCCATACAAGGTTCTCAATTCCATATTTAGGATCAATTCCAGCTTCTCTCAAGATTCTCTGGCTATCTTTAATATATGGCTTAGCTGCGGCAGGGCCTTTTTGTGGAAGACTATATGGTGCGCATGCGATCTCCACATTCCTGTAGGTGAGGTTGTTCCTGTCAATTTAGTCAAATATTTCCCCCACGAACCACCTTTACTTTTGGATAATTTACCTGCTGATAACGCAGTATGTCATTGTTTTATAAATTCCTTATACCGTGCATATCTTTCAGGGCATGGAGCTAATCCTAACGGGTCAACCCATCCTGTAGGATTAGGCAGTTTCAGGCCGTGGAGCAGTTACCGGAGGAAGACAAGGAAGTGATTAAGAAGTTGCTGGATGCCTTTTTAATCAAGAAGCAGTTACAGGCACTGGCAAGGTAAAAATACCCCTTTGATTTAACGCAAAGTTAAAGTGCTACCAACACTTTAACTCTGCTCACCACAAGCAACTAATTAGGAGTTGAATGATGGCTAAGGCACATTCTAAGCAAAACCGGGCGGCAAATAAAGCTGCCAAAACAGAACGTTATTACACCGTGGGATACGTGCCGCAAAATGACAAGGCCAGTGCCCCGCCTGCGATCCATCTTAAAGGGCAATGGCTTAAGCAGGCCGGATTTGAGATTGGTAGCACCCTCACCGTCAAGATTATGGACGGCTGTCTGGTGCTTATTCCTGACAGCGACGACACCTGCACTATTAAGCAACAATACGCTCGTCAGCAAGACCAGCTCAGTGAAATTAAGCTGCGGATGCGAGAACTGATTGGGGATTATCAGGCGGGATGATAATAAAAAACCGGAAGTTCAATGGCATACTTCCGGTCTAATAATAAAAATAGTAAATGGGAACAGCTTATTTTAATTTAGTAATTCACTAAAATATTTCGCTTGATCTCATTTTCAATCATCGTCAATACCCAACAGTTCATAGAATTCCCGATAATCAACATCATCACTCGATATCCACGGTATATGTGAAGGCTTTTGCATCGGATTCTCAAGAAACTCCATAACAAGAATATGGGCTTCATTCAAATTGACACAACTACCTAATGGAACCAAGTTCTCATCATGTGCATCGATAAATTTATTAATTAGGTCAGGGTTAGCTAAAGCAAAATACCCATCCTTACCATTAATATTATATGACATCGAGACAGTTGAATTATCAAAACAATATATATACGCCAACTTGAAAAGGCCTTTATCAGGAGATTGATAACATATGTATCCTTCAGGTAATTGTTTCCACAAAGAAACATCCCCAGACAAAAATAATTTATCAAACTGCTCGATTGAGGGTGAATCATAAATCTGGCGGCTACCAGGGTATCTAATTTCAAATCCTTCCATCTTATTAATCTCTATTTTGCATGCAAAACTACTGAAGCACCATTTTTGGAGAATAGCTTCATTTGCTCAATGCCCATTTCTTTCATCAAGGCAGGTAAAAAACGTTCACAATGACCACAAGTCTGTCGATCAACATACATCGTGATTTCTTTTGGCATTACACCACCGGACTTTTCATAGGCTCGCATTAAGGCATGCCCTTCAGCATGGAAAGCTGAGGTTCCTTTCTCATCTTTAGATAAATAGTCAATCTTTTCATTCCATTTTTTACCTAATGCTTTATCCTTTTTTATCAATGTCCCAGAGTTTACACCAAATATCCGGCGGCCATTCATTTCAAAAAAGGCAACCGTCCCCATGTTATCTCCCGGAGTTGGTATATGACCCCCTAAAGGTTCCATCTTGTTTTTCGAGCGCCTGAAACGATCGACTATTTTCCATGGATCTTCACACCCAGCCAAACCCAGCGGATCAACCGCTTTGGTCGGGTTGCCAACATAAGCATACGGCTTTTCACCTCCAGCCAGACCAATCGGATCAGGCGTCAGATAACAACTGGCAACAGGCGAGTAATACCTGTGCCGATTGTAGACCAGCCCGCTCTCTTCATCCAGCCATTGACCGGCGAACTTCAGGCCCGGATTTAATTCGGGATTTTCCCCCAACACCCCTAGTACTACAGCCGTGATCCATATTGTGTCATGATGACTCTCTATCTTCCTAACACCAAGGGAGGTGTCCTATGGCCTCACCTGTCAATCTCTGGGAACAGGCGCTTCG
>NZ_CAWQMW010000055.1:0-4958 GCF_963895965.1 Xenorhabdus sp. PB30.3
TTCTTAATCAAGGGATAGTGAAAATGAAAAATATTTTGGAATAAAAAATATAGTTAACAGAATTAAATATTGAAAAATATAACAAATAATAAAAAATTACTTACAATAAAACCACTCTCTATATGTTAACATAGGTGATATCTTTAATTAAAAATATAACGATTATCTTCTAAATTGTTCCATAAAACTAGAGGATTATATTAGGGCGAGATGCGAACTAAAGCTCGCACTTATATTTACGCTGAATATATATAAAATGAATCGAGAATTTTTCCGCTAAAATCAGATAATGAATTTGTTATTATCAAGCACAATAGTATTGTCAAAGAATAACTTTCCTCCCTGAAAAATTAAGTCTAAATGATGACTGCCTACTTCTCCCCCGCCTAATCCAAGATGTAACCCGGGATGCCTTTCTTCAAACCCCGCATTTAATCCATATAGCTTCTCCACACCACAGTTGGTCCCGATACCAAACTCTTCAATCGTACTGTTACTAGAGTTAGCTGATAGATATTTATCAAAATCTTTCGAAAATTCAGTGGATTGACAGGTAAAGTCGATAATTTTGCTATTTTTTATTGTCAGGTTGAAGAACTCACTGACAACACCATACTTAATTGCAAAAGGTATTGTACTCAGAAATGCACCGCTAAAACTGATAGAGCCTTCCAGATTATGTAGTTTTGTTGCAATTTCACCCGGTGTCAGATCATAATTACCAATGCCATCAATTGATGTCCAGGATTGGTTCACACTAAAAGTTGCAGTAAGAATATGCTCATCATTCTGCTGATAGGTTACTTTTTTACTATTATTAGCCAAATTAATTAAAATATTATTTCTGTCTTTGATAATATTTAACTCTTCAGAAAATGCTTCATAAAAATGTTCGCTATAATCTTTAAATAAAACAGACTTTCGCCAGTTTTCTCGCATAACTTTTCTTATTGCTGACAAAAACTCAGGACCGGATGATTTAAAAGGTTTTAAAGTTGAAGAAAGATAGAAAAATACATATAAATCACAACATTCAATCTCCCTAACTAAAGTATCGGAAGAGGTTAGTTCAAGAGATAATGAAGATATATTCAAAGTAGGAAATTCTGGCGAAACGGTTATAACCTCTTCAACAATATTCTTGTGTTCTTTATCCCATCCAACAAGTATATTAATTATATTCTCTTCATGTTTTTTTTCTTTAATAGCGGGATGATGTAACAAGCAAGTCAGCATGTTTTTTATATTTTTTCTTTTTTTATTAAGCAATAACACAATAACCTCCTGATAAATAACGGGGAATAACATCCCCGTTAAGTTGTCAGAAATTTAATTTCTATAATGCTAAACAGGCCACATTGCAGTTCCAACTGGAACAATAGCTTTTTGTTGCATTATTTCAACAGCTTCCTCAAAGGTTTCTTCTTCAAACCATTCATTCAGTTCGATTGCATCGTTTTCCATCTTAAACTCCAGTCTTTACATTACTGAATGCGAATATATGCTAGCAGCTATTATCGCATAGCGATTCAAACAGAAGTACTATAAGTCAACCAGCATACATATATCATAAATAAATTTGATATATTGTTTGGAAGAGCCGCTATATTGAACATTATTATTAAATAATACTTAATCTTATTACTAGGATTTTATTATCTGGCTAGAAAGTTGCTGCAAATGTTGAGAGACAACTTCAGTAATAAAATCTACCACTTTCCTTATTTTCAGGGAATATGCCAAATCTGCATGAATAACAAGCCAAAGAGGCTGATCTAACCCCAGCTTAGGAGAAAGGCAAATGAGATCAGCAGAATCAGCAATAAAATGAGGTAGGACTGCCAATCCCAAACCTGCTTTGACCGCCGCAACCTGAGCTGAGAGTGAAGTTGTCGCTATAGAAAGCGGACGACCATTCAGGGTTTTTTCCATCCATTTGTACATTGGAAGTTGCTGGCTCTCATCAGTCCAGCCAATAAAATGAGCATGACTATAGGCTTCATCAGATATCTGAGATGGATAATTTTCCCAGTATTGTTTACTGGCATATAATCCAAAACCTAGTATTCCAATCTGACGGACAGTAACATGGCCTTGTTCCGGCCTGACAAGGCGAAGAGCTAAATCAGCATCTCGGCGATGAAGGTTGACAGTACGTGAATCAGTAATAATTTCCAGTGCCAAATCTGGGTATTTTTTCTGCAAAACCGACAGATTAGGAATAATTAAATTGCTAGCCAGCATTTCTGTTGTTGCAAGACGCACTTTACCAGCGATTTTTGTACGTACATCAACTTCTGTCAAAAATGAATTTGCTGCAGTTTCCATTGCTTCTGCTTTTTCCAACAATCCCCTTCCATCTTCTGTTAACTGGTAGCCTGTCTGATGGCGAAAGAACAGAGGCATCCCAAAAGTTGCTTCCAGCCTTTCAATTTTTCTGGACACTGTTGCAATACCAACCCCAAGAAGGGTTGCTGCATTACTGATAGTTCCGGTCTGAGCAACTGCCAGAAATACACGAATATCATCCCAAATAAGTGATTGCATATCATGACTTCCATTTTTGGAAAATTATTTTCTATTTATATCTAAATATCTTTTTTTTCGACTATGCCACAATCATCCTAATAAAAATACAATCAATTTGATTTAATAAAAATTTAATCGAGTCAATAATATGCGTATACGAAATACACCACAGTTAGCGATTGTTATGACATTAATTGCAACATTTTTTTGGGGTTCAAATTTTCAGGTAACAAAGATTACCCTGATGAATCTGCCTCCGTGGACTGCTTCTGCTGAACGCTTTGCTTTTGCTGCCTTATTTATTTTCCTATTTATGATATCCAGAAAAAAATTTAACATTGGAATACTCAGAAAAAACTGGCTTACTTTTATTCTCCTCGGAGGAATTGGAGTTGCAGGATTCAATGGTGCATTATTTGTTGGTCTCCAATATGCAAACCCTGTTAGTGCTGCATTAATAATGGCAACAACACCTGTCACTACCAATATTTTTGAGAGCATCATTAATCGCCGTTCTCCTGATATAGTACGTATAACAGGAATGATACTCAGTTTGTTTGGTGTGATTCTGGTTGTTACCAATGGTCAACCTATGTTGGGTAACACTACTCATATTAATACCGGAGAATTAATTATCTTTTTGGGATCTCTGGGCTGGGCAATTTATACCATTGGGATCCGCACTTTTGTTATAGAATCAACACCTCTGGAATCCACTGGCTGGACGATGTTTTTTGGCACAATTATATTGTCGATCATTGCGATTTCGGTTGAATCACCCGTTTCGACATTATTATCTGCACCCTTTGAAAGTCATTTAGCTGATTTTTATATGGGTCTTGCTGGTTCTGTTGTTGCTTATCTATTCTGGAACATAGCAATTACTATTCGTGGCGCAGGAAAAACAGCTATCTTTTTTAATTTTGTCCCTATTTTCGCATTAGCGATACAGACTATTGTAGGAGACAGCCCCAGTTTCATCCAACTTTCCGGTAGCGCTCTCACTATTATTGGTGTGCTGATTGGACAGGGTATCAGCAAGGGCTCTGAGAGAACTTCACAATAAAAGTCACTATGAAGTTCGTATTATGCAAGGCACAACTTTATAAAAATGTGGAGATCCGGTGCTAACGCTATTATGGAAATATGTAACCTATCACTGAACACCGGGATCCAATCTCTGCCCAGTTAATTTTAATTCAGGCATTGTGATTGAACGACCGGAAATAAATTATGGGGCGAATAATGCAAGAATATCCTGAATTATGGATTGACCTTATGTACTACCTGAAAAATGCCTGGCCACAGATATCCGGCGCATTGCTGGCTATCATGATCTGTTATGGACGGCTGATTTATGACGGTGTGGAACGCAAAAACCGATGGGCTGAACCTCTTCTCTGTGGAGCACTTTCATGGGGATTCTCCAGCGGGCTAGAGCTGATTGGTATTCCTGTCAGCGTATCACCTGCTCTTGGCGGCGCAGTGGGTTTTCTTGGTGTGGAGAAATTACGCGAATTTGTGATACGCGCTATTGAGCAACGCCTGGAGGAAAAGGCTCATAAATAGATAACCCAAAATATATATACACAATGGATTTCAAGATGCGTCGCGGCGGCAAGGGAGATAATCCCCAGGAACATAGATAACTATGTGACTGGGGTGAACGAATGCAGCCAACAAAGAGGCAACTTGAAAGACGAAGTGTATAAAGCTCTGCATATTTGTAGAGCTATTAAATAGCAGATCTGATAATAAATATTATATTAAATCCCCTCTAAAAACATTTCATCAAATAACTGTGATTTAATGATATGGCGTAACGTCATTAATACCTGTTAAATTCTCCGGCATACCAACCTCGGAAAGAGATTGGATATAAATATCATCGCATTCTTCACACAGAAAACCGATGAATGATTTTATTTAAACATTAAATAAAAGAGAGGTAATCCATGGCTAATTATTTAATCCGCGTTGAAATCTATGGTGCAGGCCCAAGAGAAATTAATGCTCTTAACGAATCACTTAAAACAATTAACTTTAATAATAAAGTGATATTTTCAAATGGCAATGTTATGGCCTTACCTGCCGGCACTTATGTTGGTTATTCATTAAACACCGCCGCTGAAATAAGAGATAAAGTATATAAATTAGCATCTCCACTTTCAGCAAGAAACCCGTCAATATTTGTTTGCCAATATAATGAATGGTCTGCATATCTTTATCCTGCATCCATCAATGCATCTGCATCTGAATCCTAATTAAAAAAATTAGGTAATTTAATTCTCCAGTCAACCGATTGGCTGGAGAATCGTTTTTTTGCAAAAGATTTTATATTCACTATCATCTATCTCGTTATATACATTAGAAAAAACATTAAAAAAATAAAAATAAAATTACCCATCCAAAATATCCCCTACAAAAAC
>NZ_CAWQMW010000056.1:0-4933 GCF_963895965.1 Xenorhabdus sp. PB30.3
GTTGATATTTATGTATCATTTGATTTGTTTTTTATAGGGTTAATTTTTCTGTTATTTTAAATGATTATAACGCGATTGATTTTTGTTATATCAGTAAGGATTTCAGTAAATATCTAATACAAATATTCCGTAATTAGGATTTATTTGTATTGATGAGAATGTAATAAATTAGGAATGCATTATGGAACACTTTGATATAGAAAAAATATCGGAAAAAATCTTGCATGAATTACTACAATATCGGCGTCGCTTTCCCACATCTGAGTATACAATTGAATACGAAGAACAATACGTTGCCGTGGTTCAGTTACCACGTATTCGTGCATTTGTTAAACAGAGTAAAGCAATCCAATGTATTCTACCGGCATTTCCGACGAAATCACCAAATCTTCGGAAAGTACTGGGTACGGTACCTGATATGGCAGAAAAATTATCATTGATTTTTTTAAACTCTTTATGTCAACGGATTCAGCTTTATTACCCACCGGGAGCAAATATTGTTATTTGTTCTGACGGGCATGTATTTAGTGATTTAATTCGAGTTAATGATGAAACAGTTACTCATTATCAATTAGAGCTTGAAAAGTTATTACATGAGTTGGGAGCAACTAATCTCTCAGTTTTTACTCTGAGTAATGTTGAATTGTTCTCTCAATATACCAGTGATTATAATAAATTACGTAATATTTTGGTTAATAGTTATGCATTTTCTAGTGAAAAAGTGAAATCTATATTAAAAGAAAGTGAAGAAGGAATTCAATTATATAGGGCAATTACCCGTTTTCTTTATGAAGACAGCTTATTACCGGAATATGTTGGATCTAAAAATTCTTTACAGAAAGATGCACGTCAGCGGGCTATTGGGGTAATTCAACGGAGCTGGGCTTGGGGACATTTATTGGCTGGACTATTCCCCGATGCTATTCGTCTTTCCATTCATCCTCAGCCTATAAGCAGTATTAAAATTGGTATCCATATGATGCCTACTAGGGATGATTGGCTGACTCCGTGGCATGGCGTTGCTGCCAATATCAACGGTCAGTTTATATTGATGAAAAGTGATGAGGTGAAAAAAATGAAAGGAAAATTGGTAGAAATCCGTGGTATTCCGAGTCATTACCTGATCGATGAGGTTGAGGAAGCAAGTCAAAACCAAACATTTTTGACTGTTGCATCATCGGCGCAGTGAGTTAATTGTTCTGAAAGAAATTCAAAATTATATTTTATCTTGAGAAAAAACATTATGTATATAAGTGAACTTGCTTGTCATACTGAACCTATTACACCTTTTGGAGTGTTAATTACTCCTGGTAGGGAAGGACAGGAAATTACCTCATTACCAGTTAATATGTTACGTGAGTTAGTTCGTAATCATTTGTTGGTTGTATTGCGAGGCTTTTCTTCTGGTTTTACCGACCCCAAAAAATTAACTGAATATTCCCAGAATTGGGGAGACATCATGATGTGGCCTTTTGGCGCGGTATTGGATGTAATGGAGCAAGCTGAGCCTTCTGATCATGTATTAGATAGAACTGAAATACCACTGCACTGGGATGGTATGTACAGGCAAACTATTCCGGAATTTCAGATATTCCATTGTGTTTCTGCTCCAGCTGTCACTCAGGGAGGGCGTACAACATTTGTAAATACTGAGCAGTTAATTATTGATGCTAATGAACATGAGCGTCATATCTGGGAAAAAATCATGGTCACTTATCGCACAAGTCTCGTGACGCACTATGGTGGTGAGGTAGTGTCTCCACTGATATGCCTTCATCCTAATGGTCGTAAATGGGTAATGCGTTACAACGAACCTATGGCTGTTGATAGTGAAAAATATTCTGATCATCACTCAGTTAAGTTTGAGGGTTTTTCATCAGCACAACAGAGTGCTTTTGAGAATGAGTTGAAAGATCGGCTTTATGCACCATGTTATCTCTATATTCATCAGTGGCAGACAAATGATGTTTTGATTAGCGATAATTTTACTCTACTACACGGTAGAGAGTCATTTGTTACCCGCTCTTCCCGTCATCTCCAGAGAGTTCATATTCACGGAACACCCATATGTAATAACAACAGTTTTAAGATGGTTGATATTCCATATTTAGATCGTTAGACAAATTAATTGAGGGGATTTAATTAATGGCACGTATTGTTTTAGCGGCTATTGCAACTCCTGGGCATGTTTTCCCAATCTGTACTATTGCAAGACACTTAATCGGGCAAGGGCATGATATCACAATATTCAGTGGAGCGCTTTTTCGTCAGCAGTCTGAGGCCTTAGGAGCCAGTTTTGTTGCTTTTGATTCAATTGTAGATGTTGATTATCGCAATCTGGAGCAGACATTTCCTGAGCGTGCCTTGCATCCTCCGGGAAATGCTCAGACATCGTTTGCCCTTAAGCAGTTTTTTGCTGCGCCAATTCCCGTACTGTACCCTCAATTGCAACAATTGGTTGAAGATGCTGATTTGCTAATTTCTGATAATACGTTTTATGCCATATTACCACTATTACAGAAACCTGCTGATGAGCGTATCCCTATCATTGTGGTTGGGGTAACACCACTACTATTGTCATCTAAAGATTCTATATTCTGGGGGGCGCGTATACCTCCGGAATTGCTTCCTGTTGATTTGAAGCGAGAACAATTGGTGGACGAGGAAACGCGGGAATTAATTATGCAGGTACGGAATGCCTTTAACATCGCTTTGACGGCGGTAAATTCTCCTTTACTTACACAGGATCATAATGATGTGATTGTGAAACAATCAGATCGTTTTCTACAATTGGCTACTCAGTTGTTTGAGTTTCCACGTGATGATTTGCCTGAATCGCTAGATTTTATTGGTTCGCTGGCAGTTGATGTGCGGGATGATAAAACTCAGCTGAAGTGGTCAGATGAAAGCTTACCACTTGTTATTGTCACACAAGGAACGCTCGCCAATGTTGATTTTACTCAATTAATAATACCGACTTTACAGGCACTATCAGGTTTACCTGTACGGGTTTTGGCTATTACTGCAGGGAGGCCAGTCGAAATACTAGGTAAATCTATACCAGATAATGTTAGGGTAGTAGAGTATCTTGATTTTGAGTACTGGCTTCCTCGTTCGGTAGCTTTTATCACTAATGGTGGTTATGGTTCTCTCAATGCCGCTATTCGTCATGGTGTTCCTATGGTTGTGGCGGGTACAGGAGATGGTAAGCTGGAGGCTGTTGCTCGTGTCATTTGGGCGCGCTGTGGCATCAGCTTGAATACAGATACCCCGAGTAAACAGCAGATATATCAGGCAGTAACTCGTATCCTCTCCTCAGGAGAATGGTATCAGCAGGCGCAGAGACTTAAGGCTGATTATGCGGCTCATAATGCGTTGGAAACAATTACACACCATGTTAATACATTAATTGCATCGCAGATTTAAATTGCTAAGAAATTTGGAGTTGCAGATCTATTGATCTGCAACTTGAAAAATGAAAAGAAGGGGATAGGTAGTTAAGGAGAATACCAAACTTATTCCTTAACCCCTTCCACAGAAATGATTAACTCAACTTCCTGAGATTTTGGCCCTAAGTCGGTTTTAATATTGAAGTCTTTCAATTTAATTTTACCGTTCGCTTCAAATCCGGCGCGATAACCGCCCCACGGATCTTTACCTTCTCCCATCAGCTTCGTTTGCAGTGTGACTGGTTTGGTTACACCATTCAGTGTCAGTTCACCGATAACTTTGTACTGTTCACCCACTTTTTCCACTTTGGTTGAGGTAAATTTGGCTTCCGGGTATTTTGCTGTATTTAAAAAATCAGCACTACGTAAGTGTTTATCACGCTCAGCATGGTTGGTATCTATACTGTCAGTTTTAATGATGACACTAACTTTATCAGCGGTCGGATTTTGGCTATCGAAGGTAAAATCACCATCAAATTTTTTGAAATTACCATAAACCCAGCTCATACCTAAATGCTGAATACGGAACTCAATAAAGGCGTGTTGGCCGGCAGTATCAATTTTATAGTTGGATGCCATTGCTGAGCTTGCACCCATAAATAAAACACCCGCAGTCAGGCCGATTAACGTCTTTTTCAACATAATGATTCTCCAGAATTTATTTTGTGTCTGGCGGGAAACCAAACATTCTTTTTAGCGTACTATCACGATCAATAAAGTGATGTTTTAAAGCAGCAAGCCCATGCAAAAGGGAAAGTACAACAATCAGCCAGGCAAGATATAAGTGGATAATACCCGCGGTATCTGCTTGTACCCCTTGTCTTGCCAGCGTGGCAGGGATTTCAAACCAGCCAAAAACACTGATGGGTTGACCATCAGCGGTGGAAATAAAGTATCCGCTGAATAAAATGCCAAACAGGACGATATAAAGGGTAAGATGAGCCAGTTTTGCACTGATCCGAGTAAGCTGGCTGTAACTGCTCAGAGGTTTTGGCGGGGGAGAAATGAATCGCCAGATAACACGAATGACCATGACGATAAAAACCAAGAACCCAATGCTTTTATGCAATTCAGGTGCACGATGATACCAGCTATCATAATAGCTTAATGTCACCATCCATAACCCCAGCATGAACATTCCATAAACAGCAAGAGCAATTAACCAGTGGATCAAAACAGAGACATGACCAAATTGTCTGGAAGTGTTTTTTAACAGCATATCGTTTCCTTATTTTTGATCACTTTAAAAAATATAATCTACTAATACAGGTTATATACCCAAAAAATTTCAAGTTTCGTTGCAACCAACAAAGAGGCAACCTGAAAGATGCAGGATATAAACATAAATGAAAAACCCAAGCATTATAATAGATGAAAGTTTAGTTCTGTTTCTGTGAATTTCAGACAAATAATTTGTTTAAGAATATCAAAATTTATCAATAATGAATTTATTGAGTTCCTTTTCTGATCGAATAAAATGGAAT
>NZ_CAWQMW010000057.1:0-74372 GCF_963895965.1 Xenorhabdus sp. PB30.3
GAATTTGTCTGGCGGCAATAGCGCGGTGGTCCCACCTGACCCCATGCCGAACTCAGCAGTGAAACGCCGTAGCGCCGATGGTAGTGTGGGGTCTCCCCATGTGAGAGTAGGGAACTGCCAGACATCAATTTGACAGAGAAGCCATCCTTCACCGGATGGCTTTTTTGCATTTTAAACCTGAAGAAATTAATGTGCTTTTCCTTGTTCAATTCCAATTCCTGTCTGTGAACGCAAGAATTGTCTGCGAAACATTTCGCGTTCCTGCTGGCCTTGTTCTGATGTGTCAGTGATAGAAAAGAACCACGCACCGGCAAATGCCACAATCATGGAAAATAAAGCTGGATATTCGTAGGGATAAATGGGTTTTTCATGTCCAAGAATACTAACCCAGATTGTTGGGCCTAGGATCATGAGCACAACAGCTATTATTAATCCCAGCCACCCGCCAATGAGTGCACCTCGTGTTGTCAGTTTGTTCCAGTACATTGACAGCAAAATAATCGGGAAATTACAGCTTGCTGCAATAGAGAAAGCCAGACCGACCATAAAGGCAATATTTTGTTTTTCGAATAAAATACCTAACCCAATGGCGATAACCCCGAGAAAAACAACCGTAATTTTGGAAATTCTTAATTCATCCCGTTCATTAGCCTGACCTTGTTTAATCACATTTGCATAGAGGTCATGAGAAACAGCTGAGGCACCTGCAAGTGTTAATCCCGCAACTACAGCTAAAATGGTGGCAAAGGCGACAGCAGAGATGAATCCGAGGAAGAAATCCCCACCCACAGCTGTTGCAAGGTGAACTGCAGCCATATTAGTTCCACCGAGTAATGCGCCGGAACCATCTTTAAATGCAGCATTAGGGCTGACTAACAGTATTGCGCCAAATCCGATAATAAATGTCAGAATATAGAAATAACCGATAAATCCGGTGGCATAGAAAACACTTTTACGAGCTTCTTTGGCATCATTAACGGTAAAGAATCGCATAATGATATGTGGTAAACCTGCGGTACCAAACATTAACGCTAATCCTAAAGAGAGCGCAGATATTGGGTCAGAAACTAATCCACCGGGACTCATAATTTTTTGGCCATTTGAGTGAACGGCAATAGCTTCTTTAAACAGGGTATTGAAGTTGAAATTTACGGCTTTCATGACCATCAACGCCATGAATGTGGCACCTGCCAATAACAAGATTGCTTTAATAATTTGCACCCATGTTGTTGCCAGCATTCCGCCAAACAGCACATACAGAACCATCAAAATACCAACTAAAACCACAGCGATGTAGTAATTCAGCCCAAATAATAATTCGATGAGTTTTCCTGCTCCAACCATCTGTGCAATCAGGTATAAAGCAACAACAACCAGCGAGCCTACTGCTGATAATGTACGGATTGGGCGCTGTTTTAGTCGGTAAGAAGCAACATCAGCGAATGTGTAGCGTCCTAGATTTCTTAATCGTTCTGCAATTAGGAACAAAATAATCGGCCAGCCGACAAGGAAACCAATAGAATAAATAAGGCCATCATAACCGGAGGTATAAACCAGCGCTGAAATCCCCAAAAATGATGCTGCAGACATATAATCGCCTGCAATCGCCATACCGTTTTGGAAGCCAGTGATCCGCCCGCCTGCGGTATAGTAATCAGAACGTGAAATTGTCCGTTTTGATGCCCAATAAGTGATGTAGAGTGTGAACCCGACAAATAACAGGAACATGATGATTGCCTGAATATTTAAAGGTTGTTTTTCTACATTACCTGAAATGGCATCTGCTTGAGTGAGGATGGGGTAGAGGGAAGAAAATAACGCGATTGTTGATAGGACAAGTTTTCTCATTTTCTCACCTCATTGAGAATAGCTGAGGTTAAACGATCAAATTCACCGTTCGCTCTGATGACGTAAATCCCCGTTAATATAAAAGAAATAAAAATAATACCGACACCCACAGGAATACCACGAGTCATGCTGGAACCCTCATAAAGAGGTGTGCCAAGCCATCCAGGAGCAAAAGCGATGAGGAAAATAAAACTAACATAAAGTATTAACATAATGGCAGATAACAACCAGGCAAAGCGCCCACGCTTTTCAATTAACTCTTTAAAGTGAGGGTTGTTTTCGATTTCTTGATAAATATCGGTACTCATCAGGCTATCTCCTTTTAGGTATTAAAGGACGAACCTTAAACAACATTAAGGGTTGCCAGATACGGACAGCAACATTCGAGAGAATGCATGACTATCTGCCACGTCCCTGAACAGTTCTGTATTTTTTGATGATGTTTACCAAGCCGCCTTGCGGCGGCGTGCATGTGTACTATATGTGCCTTATAGCATGTACATTAAGGCATCATTATGGATTGCTTTTCTTCCAATAATTTTTCCACAACGCCGGGATCAGCCAAAGTGGAAGTATCACCTAAGTTGCCAGTATCACCGGAAGCAATTTTGCGTAAAATACGCCGCATAATTTTTCCTGAACGTGTTTTTGGCAGAGAATCAGTCCAGTGCAGGATGTCCGGAGTCGCAATTGGGCCGATTTCTTTGCGAACCCAACTTCTGACTTCTGCATACAAATCAGGAGAAGGTTCTTCACCATGAATTAACGTGACATAAGCATAAATTGCCTGCCCTTTAATACGGTGTGGTATCCCGACAACAGCCGCTTCTGCAATTTTGGGATGAGCAACCAACGCAGATTCAATTTCTGCGGTTCCCAATCGATGGCCTGAAATATTCAGCACATCATCAACACGACCGGTAATCCAGTAATAACCATCTTCATCTCGTCTGGCGCCATCACCGCTGAAATAAACGCCTTTGAAGGTAGAAAAATAGGTTTGCTCAAAACGGTCATGATCACCAAACAATGTACGAGCTTGTCCCGGCCATGAATCGATAATGACAAGATTACCTTCACTCTCGCCACTTAAGGTTTCTCCGGTATTATCGACTATTGCCGGGCTTACGCCGAAGAATGGCAGTGTGGCTGATCCAGCTTTGAGATCGGTTGCTCCGGGCAACGGCGTGATCATGAATCCACCTGTTTCTGTTTGCCACCACGTATCGACAATAGGGCATTTACTGTTGCCTATTTTCTTGTAGTACCATTCCCAGGCTTCTGGATTGATGGGTTCACCCACTGACCCCATGATGCGTAATGATGTGCGTTTGGTGCCTTCAATGGCTTTATCCCCTTCTGCCATTAACGCTCGAATGGCTGTTGGTGCGGTATAGAGGATATTGACCTGATGTTTATCTACAACCTGACAGAGACGATTCACATCGGGATAGTTTGGCACACCTTCAAACATTAAGGTTGTTGCACCACAGGAGAGAGGGCCATAAAGCAAGTAACTATGGCCGGTTACCCAGCCTACATCAGCTGTGCACCAGTAAACTTCGCCGGAGCGGTAATCAAACGTATATTTGAATGTCAAAGATGCATAGACCAGATAACCACCAGAGGTATGTAGAACACCTTTAGGCTTACCTGTTGAACCTGATGTATAAAGAATAAATAACGGATCTTCGGCATTCATCTCTTCAGCAGGGCAATCTGAACTAATCTCTTTGGTTAATTCATGCCACCAGAGATCGCGTCCGGTATGCCAATTTGTTGCATTATTGGTACGTTTGAAGACGACAACATTAGTCACATTTGTCACAGCCGGATTGCTTAGTGCATCATCGACATTTTTTTTCAGCGGAACAACTCGGCCAGCTCGTAAACCTTCATTGGCTGTGATGATTAACTTCGCATTTGAATCGATAATTCGACCGGAAATTGCATCAGGAGAAAAGCCGCCGAAAATTACGGAGTGAATCGCGCCAACCCGGGCACAAGCCAGCATGGCGACAGCGGCTTCTGGCACCATTGGCATATAAATAGCGACAACATCGCCTTTTTTGACCCCGAGTTTTTTCAAGACATTGGCGAACTGGCAGACATCGTGGTATAGCTCCTGATACGTAACATGTCTGGATTCAGCCGGATTGTCCCCTTCCCAGATAATGGCAGTTTGATGGCCTCGCTCCTGTAAATGGCGGTCAAGGCAGTTCGCACTTAGGTTAAGTGTGCCATCTTCAAACCAGCGGATACTAATATGCCCGGGGTCGAAAGAGGTATTTTTCACCTTTGTATAAGGTTTTATCCAATCGACAATTTTACCTTTCTCTCCCCAGAACCCCTCAGGATCCTGTAGTGAGCGTTGATATTCTTGCAGATATTGTTGTTTGTTTATCAGGGCTGTTTCTGCGATGTCAGCAGGAATAGGGTGCTTAATTATTTGAGTCATATTTTTATCTCCTTGCAATTGTTAATACTATGTCAAAACAAGGTTAACTAAAGTGTAAGAAGAATTTTTGTTTCTTTTTTGCGCGGAAGATCACGCAATAGAGATAATGAATGTTATGAAGGGAACATTTAATGCGGTGTATTTATATAAAATATACCGTCATTCATAATCTCATTTTTGGAAAAATTAACTAACTATTGGATTTTATTTGGTTATTTATTCTTATTTATAGATTAAATACAAAAGGAAAGGAAACCACAGTGATAATATGGAATTGATAATCATTTTCATTATCGTTTGATTCACTATAATAATCCTGTTGCTTACAAGGTGTGATCTTCATCCCCAATAAATAAAGGGTGTATGTATTTTAAACAACTGGAGATTTAATATGAGTCATTCATTACCTTCCTTGCCTTATTCTTATGATGCTCTGGAACCTCACTTTGATGAACAAACGATGCTTATTCATCATACCAAGCACCATCAAACTTACGTTGCAAATACCAATACAGCACTGGAAAATTTCCCTGAACTAGCTGGTCTGGACATTGATGATCTGGTTCAGCAGCTTGACAGGATCCCGGCTGATAAACGTACTTTTATGCGTAATAACGCAGGGGGTCATTCAAATCACAGCATGTTCTGGAAGGGGCTGAAATTAGATACAACGTTATCCGGTGCTTTAAAAGCAGCGATAGAACGGGATTTTGGCAGTATTGATGCTTTCAAAACAAAATTCGAACAGGCAGCAGCAACCCGTTTTGGTTCTGGCTGGGCTTGGCTTGTACTGAAAGAAGACGGAAAACTTGAAGTTGTTTCTACTGCAAATCAGGATAGCCCATTGATGGGACAAGAAATTTCCGGTACTTCCGGTTATCCCATTTTAGGGCTAGATGTATGGGAACATGCTTACTACCTTAAATATCAAAATCGCCGCCCTGATTATATTAAGGCATTCTGGCATGTCGTAAATTGGGATGAAGCAGCAAGGCGCTACGAAGAAAAAATTAAATAATAGCTATTATCTTCATCTTTCAAAAAGTGCTGATCATAACCGTGGTCAGCATTTTTATTGGTCATAATTTTCGCTATCATTCGATTTTTTCTTGTTTCGCGATTAAAGGCACATAATGAAAAAGAACGCTGTCATAACGATTACAACCCTTATAGTATCCTCTCTACTAATGTCTGGCTGTGCACAGCCCAAAACAAGTGCCGAACGTAATGCCAAGCATTTTGTTTATGCTTCTAATGATGATTTCGACCCCAATTTCAGAACCAAAATCTACGATAGTATCGAGCTTTCAGTACCATTTTTTGAACAATTCTGGCAGTTGGGTAAGAAGGATAGAGAAGCAGGGGTGTCCCCTGAAGAGGCGCAGCAACGGGTAATTTATTTAAAAGGTGATGAATTCTTGAATTCAATTCGGAGAACATCACATTTTGAGGGTAGAGTTTATGAGAGCAGCGAAGGCCCTTCACTAAAATGGCGTAAGGCAATGTCCGAAGCTATATCTGCTACTTATATGGATGGTTATGAAGGTCGGAATTAACCGCTTGTTTTACTGACTGTCTGTTCATTATTTGTTTATTGAGGAGAAATGGAAATGTATTACCCGCAGATATATAGAGGAAAAATAATCTCCTCCGAGAAATTGGGATCCTCTGCAATCAATAAGCTGCTGGTAAATGGCAGTTTACAGCTTACTTCTCTGGGACTGGAAGGTGATGAACAGGCTGAAGCCCGCTTTCATGGCGGGCCGGATCGTGCACTTTGCCATTATCCGATGGAACATTATTTATTTTGGAAAAGGCAATTTCCTGAATTAATGGAATTATTTGTCCCCCCTCTCTTTGGTGAAAATATATCAACGGAAGGGATGACAGAAGAGAGTGTTTATATCGGAGACATTTTCCAGTGGGGAGAGGCAATTATTCAGGTAACTCAGCCCCGTTCGCCTTGTTATAAACTTAATATCATTACCGGTATTGAGAATTTTGCTGCCATCATGCAGGACAGAGGCTATTGCGGCTGGTTATACCGCGTGATCTCTTCAGGTGTAACCTGTGCGGGTGAACCAATAAAACTTCTCAGTCGGAATAGTGATGTTTCTGTGAAAGAAGCCATTTCCATTGCTTTCCATAGCCCATTTGATGAAGAACAATATCGTCGTTTAATGGGAGCTGCCGGGCTATCTGCCAGCTGGAATCTTACGATGCAGAAGCGGATATTACTTGGAAAAATAGAGAGTTTTAGTCACCGCTTATTTGGGAAATAAGTAAATTTTCTATTTTTAAACAGGTATTCAATTGTTTGTTACTTAAGCCATGTATATATGTCAAAGGGTCAGCGTTAATAACCCTTTGACATGTAACGACTATTACGGATGGGTAATAAACCCAATTGCTTCATAAACCTTATTCAGGGTTTCCTGAGCACGAGCCTGTGCTTTTGCTGCCCCTTCTGCCATGACTTGGTTAAGCAGAGCTTCATCATTACGGAAATGGTGATAACGTTCCTGCAAGTCAGCCAGCATTTCACACACTGCGTCTGCAACCGCACCTTTCAGGTGGCCGTACATTCTTCCTTCGAACTCGGCTTCCAATTCAGGGATGGTTTTGCCTGTTACACCTGACAGGATATCCAGCAGATTGGAAACACCCGGTTTGTTTTCCAAATCATAGCGGACACGAGGTGGCTCTTCAGAATCGGTGACTGCACGTTTGATTTTCTTGGCAACAGATTTCGGGTCTTCCAACAGAGCAATGACATTATTGCGGTTATCATCAGACTTCGACATTTTCTTGCTCGGCTCTTGTAATGACATGACACGAGCGCCTTCTTTCGGAATGAAAGGTTCCGGGATCGTGAAAATCTCACCGTAAAGAGCATTGAAACGTTGTGCTAAATCACGCGTCAATTCAAGGTGCTGTTTCTGATCAATACCTACAGGGATCTGATTAGCCTGATAAAGCAAAATGTCAGCAGCCATCAGTACAGGATAGTTAAACAGACCCGCGTTAATATTTTCAGGGAAACGGGCGGACTTATCCTTAAACTGTGTCATGCGGCTGAGTTCGCCGAAATAGGTATAACAATTCAGTGCCCAGGCTAGCTGGTTATGCTGAGGTACGTGTGATTGTACGAAAATAGTGCTTTTCTTTGGATCGATACCACAGGCAAGGTAAAGTGCCAGCGTATCCAGCGTGCGTTTTTTCAGTTCTTCAGGATCCTGACGTACGGTAATACTGTGCTGGTTAACAATACAATAGATGCAATCATATTCATCCTGCATCTGAACCCACTGACGTAACGCTCCCATGTAGTTACCGATGGTCAATTCACCGGAGGGTTGTGCGCCGCTGAATACAATAGGTTTCTGTGTTTTTGGTTTCGTTGCTGTGGGTTCGTTCATTTTATTACGCTTCCTGTAAGTTCAAAGTTGGTAATCCAATTGTTGGTAGTAAATCCGGGAAATTGTCTAGTACATAATCCGGGTGATTTAATGCTATTGATTCCCCATAGTTATATCCATAGGTTAAGCCAACACAAGGGCAGCCTGCCGCCTGTGCAGCCAAAATATCATTACGGGAATCACCAACAAAAAGCAATTCATCTTTATTTAAACCAAGCATGCCCATTGTCAGATACAGTGGCGCCGGGTGAGGTTTTTTCTGTTTAACATCGTCTCCTCCCAGTACCAGTGAAAAGTATTGACTGATACCAAGAGATTCCAGTAATGGAGCAATAAAAGGTGTCGGCTTATTAGTAATAATTGCCATCGGCAGGTTGTGTTTTGCCAGCTCAGCCAGAGTTTCTTTGACATGAGGAAACAGTTTGCTGCCCGTTGTAACGGTAGTTTCATAGAATTTATCGAACAGACTGCGGACTTCACTGAACAGTTCAGGGGAAAACTCTCCGACAGCCCATTTTAGGGCACGTTCAACCATGATGTCCGCGCCATTACCCACCCACACAGCAACGCGTTCTTTGCCTGCTGCGGGCAGACCTTTGGTGAGTAAGGCCTGATCCAGAGCATCTGCCAGCCCACCGGCGCTGTCTACCAGCGTTCCATCCAGATCAAATGCAATGGCCTGAATTGCTTGTACTACATTTTTTTTCATCATGTTGCCTGTCGTTATGCCACTGTTGATAACTCACTGCGCATTTCATCAATGACTGCTTTATAGTCAGGCTGACTGAAAATAGCAGAGCCTGCAACGAACATATCTGCACCAGCCTGAGCTGCCGCAGCGATGTTGTTGGCTTTGATACCACCATCAATTTCGAGACGGATATCATAGCCGCTTTCATCGATAATTTTACGGACATGACGCAATTTATGTAGGGTTTCCGGAATGAAAGACTGACCGCCGAAACCGGGGTTAACTGACATCAATAAAATAACGTCGAGTTTATCCAGTACATAATCCAGATAGCTGAGAGGTGTTGCCGGATTGAATACCAGACCAGCTTTACAGCCATGATCTTTAATCAGCTGTAGTGTCCGGTGAATATGTTCACTCGCTTCGGGATGGAAAGTGATATAGGTTGCACCGGCCTTAGCAAAATCGGGGATAATGCGATCTACAGGCTTCACCATCAGATGAACATCAATGGGAGCGGTAATACCATAATCGCGCAGTGCCTGACAGACCATCGGGCCAATTGTCAGGTTTGGTACGTAATGGTTATCCATAACGTCAAAATGCACAACATCAGCACCGGCAGCCAGCACCTTTGCGGTATCTTCACCCAGACGGGCGAAATCTGCAGATAGAATGGATGGGGCAATCAGAAAATCTTTCTTCATTATTCTCTTCTCCAATTCATTGTTTATCCCCGTTATTTCAGGGGCAGGAAACCTCAATCACTTCTGGCAGTATAACGCCAAAAGTTCATCAACTTTACTGCGGGCAAGAATATTTCTACTTATTGTCCGGCGGGCTTTAACAATGTAAAGGGAAGCATGATGATACCATTCACGTGTCATCGGCGTGTCATGGTTGGATATGAGCACCGGAATACCATGTTGAGACGAAAGATTATAGGCAAGTCGCGCCAGATTTTCTTGGTCTGTCAGGTTAAAACTATTTGTATGGTAGGCTGTAAAATTTGCGGTTGCTGAAAGAGGAGCATATGGCGGGTCGCAGTAAACCACTGAACCTTTTGGGACATTAGTTAATGCAACTTCATAATGCTGGCAGATAAAAGTAGCCTTCTTAGATTTTTCAGCGAACCAATACAGCTCATCTTCCGGAAAATAAGGTTTTTTATAGCGTCCGAAAGGAACATTAAACTCGCCGCGTAAATTATAGCGACACAGGCCGTTATAGCAGTGACGGTTAAGATACAGAAACAACACGCTGCGATGGAATGGATCTTTGCTTTTGTTGAACTCTTCTCTCAGGCGATAGAAGGTTTCAGACGTATTGTATGCTGGTGAAAATAAGGGACGGACATGATCAATAAACTCACCCGCACGAAATTTTACCGTATCGTACAGATTGATCAGATCACTATTGATATCTGATAAGAGATAAGAATCATAATCGGTATTCAGGAATACCGAGCCTGCGCCAACAAATGGCTCAACTAAGCGATCGCCCTCTGGCAGATGACGTTTAATATCATCCACCAAGGGGTATTTTCCACCGGCCCATTTTAAGAAAGCGCGTTTTTTTTTCATGCCGTCAATAAAGTATTCAATAATTTCAGAGTCGCAGATTGTACTCTGTTTAGGACAGCATATCAGCGCCTAATCAAAATAGTTTTATTTTTTCAGATCTTGATGAACCTGTTGTAGTTTTCTTACCCAGGGTTTTTGTGTCCGAACGTCTACAGGGAGTGAGGCAATCGCTTTTTTGGCGTCAGAAGCGGAATTGTAGCTACCGTAGATCAAAATAAACCATGTCTTATCATTACGTTTAGTTTCATAAACTTTGTAATGGGAAAGGTTATTCTTTTTCGCAAAAGCAATCAAGGTATCCGGGCGACTGGCGCTGCTTAACTGGAGTGTAAACCGATTTGCCGGTACTTTGAGTAGGTCTTCACCGATACTTGCAGTACTTTGCTTATTTGTCTGATGGTCAGTCGTTGCGGGTTTTGTGGCGACCTTATGTTGTTTTTCGGTTTTTTGCTGTTCAACCGGTGTTACTGTCGTCTGCTTTACACGGCTCTGTTGTGGTGCCGGCTGGTTTTCCTGTTCCGTATTTTTTTGTACCGCATTGTTGATATTGCTCTGTTGCTGATTCAAAGCATCAGAAATATCACCGGGTAATTCGATACGTTGGTTGTAGCCTCCTGTTCCGCTGGTCGGGGAAAGGTTCTGGCTAGGGGTACTGCTGATTGGCGGCATGCCGATTTCATGCGGATGGTCAGTGGCAGAAGTTGCAGATGTGGATGGTGCTTCCTGTGCGCTATTTTGCTCATTGTCGGAAGATGATGAAGTGCCGGATAGATTAATACTTTTCTCGACTGAATTTGATGACTGTTGCTTTTCATGTTCTGTTGGCGATTTCAGGGCAGAACTGATAGCGATAATGAGCAGTAGAAGCACAAGGATACCGGCTCCAATCATCATTTGTTGACGGGATATTGCCAGTTTTGGATTCTGCTTCTGAGGGCGTGATCGCTGAGGAGGACGATCAGATGTATCGGGTTTAAACTCGTTTTCTGTTTTTTGTTTATTTTCTGATTTTAATTCGTCCATATGCCCTCCCAGCTGATGAGATAATACTGCCAATTGCTATGTGACTAATAATAGAATTATAGGTTCGGCGGCCTGACCTAACTGAAGCTGTTCACATTATACCCATTATTTGAAAAATCTATCGGATATATCTATCAATGTAGCTATTTTATAGCAAACAGCCAGAAAATTAGGGATCATTCACGACAACGTCGGATGGCATTTAATATGACATCGGTGCTGATATCAGAACGAAGTTCTGCTTTCCCGATAGCTGTGGGTAATACCAGCCGAAGCTTGCCCGCAGTGACTTTTTTATCGCGCATCATATGAGGTAAATAATTTTCAGGAGGCATTTCTGACGGGCCATGTACAGGCAGTTTTGCTCTTTCCAGCAGGCTGATAATGCGCTGTGTGTCCTGACCGGAGAATGAGCCAACAAGTTCAGAAGCCCGTGCAGCCATGACCATCCCTGCTGCGACTGCTTGCCCGTGCAGCCAGACTCCGTATCCCATTTCAGCTTCAATCGCATGCCCGAAAGTATGGCCGAGATTTAATAAAGCCCGCATACCTGAGCGTTCATGCTCATCTGCTGCAACAACAAGGGCTTTCAGCTCACAGCAACGACGAATGCAGTAAGCCATAGCCTGATGATCGAGATCCAATAATTTTTCGATATTGCTTTCAAGCCAGTCGAAAAATTCACCGTCCAGAATCACGCCATATTTGATCACTTCAGCCAGCCCTGCATACAGCTCTTGGGCTGGCAGGGTATTTAAGCAGTTGAGATCAATGATCACAGAGGCGGGCTGGTAAAACGCCCCAATCATGTTTTTTCCGAGGGGGTGGTTGACTCCGGTTTTTCCACCAACAGAAGAGTCAACCTGAGAAAGTAGAGTGGTGGGCACCTGAATGAAACGGGTGCCGCGCTGATAGCTGGCAGCAGCAAACCCCGTCATATCACCGATGACACCACCACCGAGAGCGATAAGCGTTGTGTCCCGAGCATGATTATTTTCCAGTAAGGCCGAAAATATATCATTGAGCACAAAAAGTGATTTGTATTGTTCACCGTCAGGTAAGATAACTTCATTCACCCGAAGGCCCATATTCAGCAATGTGGATTTCACCTGTTCAAGATACAGGGGAGCCAGTGTTTCATTGGTCACTATCATGACCTGCTGACCAGATTGCAGGGGCCTGAATGCTTCACTGCTCGAAAACAGCCCTTGGGCGATGGTAATTGGATAGCTTCTTTCACCTAACGTAACAATCACTTGTTCCATATCAGCTTTCGCCTTATTTTTTGCAACGGATTGAATCCGCGGAAATTAATTTTTTTCCAATAATTCAATAATTTGATTAGCTACAACTTTGGCGCTTTGCTCATCTGTACGTATTGTCAGGTCAGCAATTTCCTCATACAGAGGATTGCGCTCATCAGCCAGATTTTCTAAAACTTCACGTGCTGGTGCATCAACTTGAAGTAAAGGGCGTTTTTTGTCGCGCTGGGTACGAGCTAACTGTTTTTCGATAGTTGTTTCTAAATAGACGACAACACCACGGGCAGACAGACGATTGCGGGTTTCTTTTGACTTAACAGAACCCCCCCCAGTTGCCAATACAATGCCTTGTTTCTCAGTCAGTTCGTTAATTATTTTTTCTTCGCGTTCACGGAAGCCTTCTTCGCCTTCCACATCGAATACCCAGCCCACGTCAGCTCCGGTACGTCGCTCAATTTCTTGATCGGAGTCGTAAAACTCCATATTGAGTTGCTGAGCTAACTGACGACCAATAGTGCTTTTGCCGGCACCCATAGGCCCAACCAGAAAGATATTGCGTTTCTCTGCCATGTTTTTGGTATTACTAAGACTATTTGTTAATGATAACCCGCCCCGCCAATCAGATTAGCCGCGGGACCTAAACTGAAACCTCATGAGTGAAATGTGAGATCAGATGGAAAAATTATCTCAGCACATCAGCCTATATTGCAACTATATAAATCAGCACGAACCGATTGAATCGGGTTCATGCTTTTTTTTCTGGCTGACTGTAACCCTACCCATGAATATTTTGGTAGGCTTTTGCTGGTAATGAGAGACCTGCTCACTCAATTAGATAATCCTTGTATGCTAAATTGCCCTCAGCGTCAAATCCATAAACAGGTCAGACCAAGGAAAATGGCTGATAATCGGGCGATAAAATCACATATGCTGCATTTAACTAACTGATAAATATATCTATATTTTAATGTGATTAAATATCGGTCAATTGAGGTGTAATAAAAATTACGAGCTCCCTTCGGCTATGTCGTTCTCCCTGTTGGTTAAATAATGCTCCCAATATAGGAATTTCTGACAAGTAGGGCACTTTTTGCAGACTGGCGCCTTTTTTCTGTTGAAAAATACCGCCTAAAATAAGCGTTTCACCATTTCTAACGGTAACTTGTGTCATTATTTCTTGTTTATCAATCGCCAGATTTTCATTTCCGCCCTGATTAATGGGAAGGCCGGGCGCATTCTGGCTGATCTTGAGTATTAACCGGATTTTTCCGTTTTTTAAAATGTGTGGAGTGACCTCCATTCCCAATACGGCCTCTTTAAACTGAATCGTTGTTTTATCCTTATTCTGTACGATATAAGGAATATCAGAACCCTGTTTAATACTGGCAGGTTGCTGATGTGAGGCTGTCAGTCGTGGGCTGGCAATGATATCCAGTTGATTTTCTTGTTCTAATGCACTGAGTTCCATTTCCAGCAGAGTGGCATGGATACGGGCTGCATTCAGCACTAAACGATGGCTTTGGCTACCCGCAGGCTGATGCAGGTTCAGTCGGTTAAACCCCAGTGCCCGATTTAGTGGATCGGCGGTCATGCCCCAGTGAATACCTAATTCATGCAGAGCTTCTCTACTGCTGGTGACAATATGCGCTGTAATTTGTACTTGTTGTTGTGGAGTGTCCACTTCTTTCAGCCAGTTTTTGATGCGAGTAATAGCATCAAATTTATCTTCTAATATCAGGCTGTTTGTTAAAGCATCATGTTCTACTTTTCCCCATTTTGTCAGCAACGCTGGGGTATTTTTTTGCAATTGTTCTGTTATTTTTCCTGCATCAGCGTATTGCAGGGTAATAACCTGATATTCGATTTCCTGATCATCATGTTCTGACTGATGGAACTCCGTTGCTTCATCTGCCGTATTTTCATTGATAGGGTCGTGTGGCGGCCGGAAAGGATCTCTGACATTTATGGAAAAAGCCGTTTCTTCCGGTTCAGTATCTTCAGCACAACTGAAAAAGGATAAAAACAGGAGAGCCAGTAAGGTGTAAACACAATTCTTCATTGCTGCTTTTCCTCATAATTTATATTTTCCTCATGACTCATATCTGCCAGTACCATGCGGACGGTCAGGCTATTATCGGCGGGGGTGATTGTGAGGTGTTTAATCAGCAATAATGGCCGTAACTGCTGAATTTCACTCAGAAAGCGGAGTAATTGCTCGTAGGTCAGTGACAATATGATATGCCATAAAACCTGATGACCTTCTTTGTGGCTTTTCCATTCCATCAGTTGGCTGCCGGAACGGGTTAAAGGCTGGTGGAGCCGTTTAAGTACCGTAGCTTTCGGGGATGATATCATGTGACGATTTGAGTCGAGATTAGCGGTTATCTGTTGGATCTGCTGGTGGAGTTCGGTTAAGTCCGGTAGTTCGGAAAAACGGGTTTGAGATAATGTAATATCATTTTTCTGCTCTGCCATTTTGGAGCGAAAAGAATGAATGGCATCTTTATTGTCCTGCCAGACAAAAAAATAGAACCCCAAAATAAGAGGAACGATCACCAATTGCTGTAATAAAAATAATTGCCATGCAGGGCGAAATAACCACACCAGATAATTATTTTTCATTACTGTTCCCCATCAACCACTCAGCATCAATGGTAAATACCCGGAGATAGTCTTCAGATGTCGTTGTCATTTTTTTCAGTTGGACATTGATAAGTGAAATATTGCCTGTCAGGTTATCCAATAAATCAGAAACATCTTCATAACTCTGGCTATTGGCAGCAAAAACTAATTGGCCGGAATCATCGCTGAATGTGGTTAGCCAGCTTTTTTCCGGTAATAAGTGAGGAAGCTGGCGAAATAGCTGTAAATATCGCTGGTTCTGCTCCATGAATAACTGTTTTTTCCTTAATTGTTGAGCCAGCTGTTGTTGCTGATGAACAGCCTGCTCTGTTTCACTGATAGTTTGTTTTAATTGCGCAAGTTGGCGGCTATTTTCAGTAAATTGGTTTTGATATTGTCCAATTTGTTGTTTTTGCTCTATTGAAATGATTACCAGAGCGGCAATCCACAGGAACAGTTGCAACCCGAGGAACAGCCCCCATTTATGGCACCGACGTTTAAGCCTTGCCTGTCGCCAGGGTAGAAAATTCACCTGATGCATCATTGGTCATCCGGTCGTAGTGCTAATCCTGCCGCTATCATGAAAGCACCGATGTTTTCCGGTATTGGGGGCTGGTAATGGCAAAATGCTGACAGTAGGTGCCAGACCTGAACGGATCCTGCTGGCGCGGCCTGCTGCTTTATGGGAGTAAGGCTGGTGGGTTGTTCATCACTGTAATAAATCGGGTAATTTTCCCCATCCGGAGTAATGGGGAGCTGGTTAATGACCTGTGTCAGACTGGCATGAGACTGGGTTGATACCAGCCCATAACTGAAAGGCAGGCTCGCCGGGGCCAGCCATAGCCAGTCAGTTTTCCGTTGATGAACCAGCCAGCTGTTACCGGGAATTCCGGCAAGTTCGGCTACATAGCGTAATGCGCAGGGGGCAATATCGATGGCATCGGGTGATAAACCGACTTCTGCGAGCAGGCTGAGCCAGAAATTAAGGTCTTTTTGGCGGGTAGCACTTATACAGATTTGTTGCCCATGTACCCGATAATCGAGAGCCAGATCAGTGGTGGGGAATTGCTTTTCGGCATTAGCACGGACAAACCAACCGAGTTCCGGCTCCTGTAATGAGATGTGCTGAGGCAGAGGAATTTGTTTCTGTAATGTTTGTTGAACAGGTAGTGCCAGCCTTAATTTAACCTTGTTAGGTAATATTTGCCGCCACTGCGTTAAAATTTTGCGTAATTTTTCTGGATACTGTAACCATCCCCCTGAGATAGGGGTGTTTGGTACCTGATTTAATAAGGGAGTTTCACTAAATGATGGTGTTTCATTAAATAAAGAGTAGTGCCAGCAGTGCCGGAATTGCCAGCCGTGACGGCGTTTAGTGGCGGCAAGCGCACGAATGTAATGATTATGGATATCCAGGCCGATATACCATTTGGCTGGGTACATATAGTGATTTCCTTATCAGTGATTAGTAATTAATGAAAGGTCATATTCATCGTGTTGTATAGCCTTTATACTACGTACTAATCGTTTATAAACTGCCTCATTAACATGGCGTGAGAAATTTCAGGTGAAGTTCATAAAGTATTTTTTGATCCTTGTCGTTTTTTGCATTTTTCTGGGAACTGCCTCGATTTTTGGTTTGTACAAATATATCGAGCCACAGTTACCTGATGTCGCGACGTTAAAGGATGTCCGATTACAGACACCGATGCAGGTGTTCAGTGCTGATGGCGAACTCATCGCTCAATATGGCGAAAAACGCCGTATACCGCTTACCCTATCCGAAATGCCTCCGTTGTTGGTAAAAGCCTTTATTGCCACAGAGGATAGCCGTTTTTATGAACACCACGGTGTTGATCCGATAGGTATTATTCGTGCTGCTTCCATTATGATGACTTCGGGGCACGCTTCTCAGGGAGCGAGTACCATCACACAGCAGCTTGCGAGAAACTTTTTTCTTACCCCGGAAAAGACTTTGATTCGTAAGGCGAAAGAAGTATTTCTGGCGATTAGAATTGAGCAGATGTTAACCAAGGATGAAATTCTTGAGCTGTATCTTAATAAGATCCATCTTGGTTATCGTGCGTATGGTGTCGGTGCTGCAGCGCATGTTTATTTCGGCAAAAACGTGAATGAGTTGACACTAAGTGAAATGGCGATGATTGCCGGATTGCCGAAAGCCCCTTCAACTTTAAACCCGCTGTATTCTTATGAGCGCGCGACTAATCGCCGTAATGTGGTGCTGGGGCGTATGCTGGAAGAGGGCTACATTACTCAGCAGCAGTATTATCAGGCCAGAAGTGAGAAATTAGTTGCCAGTTACCACACCCCGCAGATTGCGTTTTCTGCACCTTATCTGACTGAAATGGTCAGACAGGATCTGATTAACCGTTATGGTGAAAATGCGTATACGGATGGTTATAAGGTCTATACCACGGTGACACGCAAAATCCAGCTGGCTGCCGTCGATGCCGTTCGTACTAATGTGATTGATTATGATATGCGTCATGGTTATCGCGGTGCTCAGGATGTGTTATGGAAGCCAGGCCAGCTTTCATGGAACAAGTTTAAGATTATCGATAAGCTGAAAGCCTTACCGAAATATGGCCCTTTGTTGCCTGCGGTTGTCATGAAATCTAATGCTAATCAGGCTGAAGTGATGCTGACAGATGGCAGCAGAGTTGAGCTGACTATGGCGGGAGTCCGCTGGGCACGTCAGTTCAAAACTGACAGCCTGCAAGGACCGGCACCACAGAGTGTGAATAGCGTCATTCGGGCTGGTGAGCAGATCTGGGTCAGAAAGGTCAATAACGTCTGGTGGCTGGCTCAATTGCCGGAAGTGAATGCGGCGTTGATCTCCATTAACCCAATAAATGGTGCGGTAGAAGCGCTGGTTGGAGGTTTCAATTTTGAATTAAGCCAATTTAACCGGGTGACTCAATCATTGCGTCAGGTTGGCTCCAATATCAAGCCATTCCTGTATACCGCTGCGATGGATAAAGGGCTGACGCTGGCATCATTGCTGAATGATGCACCTATCAGCCGTTGGGATGCTGGTGCAGGTACTGACTGGCGCCCGAAAAACTCGCCTCCGACCTATGATGGCCCGGTTCGTTTGCGTCAGGGACTGGGGCAGTCCAAGAACGTGGTGATGGTACGTGCTATGCGTGCGATGGGTGTCGATTATGCGGCTGACTATCTGAAACGCTTTGGCTTACCGGGAGAGAATGTTGTTCGTACAGAATCACTGGCGCTGGGCTCACCTTCTTTCACACCAATGCAGTTAGTACGCGGCTATGCAGTGATGGCGAACGGTGGCTATCTGGTTGATCCTTACTTCATTAACAAAATTGAAAATGATGAAGGAAAAGTTCTGTACGAAGCGAAACCTAAGGTTGCCTGCCCACAATGTACTGATATTCCGGTGATCTACGGGGATACAACACGCTCTATCGAGCTGTCTGAAGATTCGATTGAGAACGTAGCTCATTCCGATGTTTCCCAAAACCCCGTGTTACTACCACAGCCGGATCTGGAAAGTGTCGCGCCTAATCTGTACGTTGATGATCAGCAATATGCTCCGCATGTTATCAGCACGCCACTGGCATTTTTAATCCATGATGCCCTGAAAACCAACATCTTTGGTGAACCGGGCTGGATGGGAACGGGTTGGCGCGCCGCCCGCGATTTGAAACGTCGTGATATTGGCGGTAAAACCGGGACAACCAATAGTTCGAAAGATGCATGGTTCTCTGGTTATGGGCCGGATATGGTGGCAACAGTCTGGATTGGTTTTGATGAACACAGCAGAAGTCTGGGACGTACTCCGGCTCTGAAAGGAGAAGGTGGAGCGAAAACGGCTCAGCCAATCTGGGATGACTTCATGAAAATGGCATTAGAAGGCGTGCCTGAAAAACTGATGGAGGCTCCTCAAGGCATTGTGTCTGTCACGATTGATCGGGCTACGGGTAAGCTCTCTAGCGGTGGAAAAAATACCCGTGCAGAATATTTTATTGAGGGCACTCAACCGACAGAATATTCCGTACCAGAGGCGGGTACGACTGTCATCGAGAATGGTGAAAGCCAAGAACTGTTCTGATCAGTTTTAGATGCCTGTATTGCAGCTATTAAACCGAGATAAAAAGGCTCTGTCAGTTTCCTGACGGAGCCTTTTGTTATAGGTTATTTATTAATTTTTATAGCATAACGGCTATTTATTCATTTTATCTTTCACAGCTTTTGCGAATGGTTTACCGCCATCCACAGCGGTGTAGTGAATATGAATATTGATATCTTTTAACCGCCACACAGGTACGAGCCCCGGATAATAAAATATGTTATCGATTACATCCTGATCAGGGAACTCCAGTGTCCAGGTGGAAATAGCGCCTGTACCTTCGAACGGCAGATAACGGTCATCATCAAACATCAGGGTATATAGCCAATTTTCTTTCGCCACACTGCCATCATCCTCACTCAAAGAAGAAAGAGCGATTTGCTGTTGAGCGCGCAGATTATTAACCACATTTTTGCTGTTACCTGCTTTCCTGTTTGGGTCATAGAGCCAATTAACTCCGTCCATATCCGGATGGGTTAAGGTAGAACTACTGGTTTGGGTCAGGATCGCACTAATCTCTGATGACAGGACAGAGCCAAGATTCAGAGTATCCAGAGAGATTGAAACGGAAATCCGTTTAATCTGACGCAGATAATGGCCGGGATAATTGTCATCAAACAGTTTTGAATTCAGGGTAAAGCTGATGGATTGTTTATTATCGATCTGTTTTCTTAATCCGCCGCTCGTCAGTAATGAACTGAGGGAGACCGTTTTCTTAATATTCAGACGGCGCTCATTGCGCTGTAGCCATGCGTTTTCCATTTGCAGCAGATCCAGCTGTAATGATTCCCCGGCCAGTAGCCCACGATAAGAGTCGTTCCATGCAGAGGTCTTGATAAAGCCTTGGCGCTTGTAATCTCCGACTTCATAGCGCCAGCTACTTTCTGCCATCAGACACATGGAGAGAACTGCGTCATAAGCCGGAGCATACAGGGCAGCCAGACGCCCCATCAGCCATTGGTAGGTGGGAACGATCAAAAATCCGCTGGTCATAAATTCATATAGCTCACGGGCTGCGGATTGTTGAGCCTGAGCTTCCCGCAGAGCTGTATTAGCACTTTTGATGAGTAATTCCTGTTCTTGTAACTGACTCTCGATGATATTGATTTCACTTTGAGCCTGTTTATATTCAATTTCCCATTCTTGACGGCGACGTTCGTAGTCTGCGCTGTCCTGAAGCCTGTCAGCCGTAAGAGCTAATACACTGGAAATCAATTCAGAAATGATGGCTGCATTTTTAATCGGAGCGGCGTATTTTCCTCCACCAACAGCCAGACCAAAAATATTAGGAACAACTTCCAGTGCGGCACCAGCGGCATAAAAAGGAGATGCTGCTGCTTTGACTGCTTCTGCTGATGTTTTTATTGCCAGCGCGGATGTTTCCAGAGCAGAAAGATTTTCTTCATATAGATTGTGGTAATGTTCATGCCTTTCTTGCGCCATCTTTTTACTCTCTTCCAGAGTCGCTTTACCCAGTTTGGCAATCTGAACGGCTTCCTGTTGTAGTTCAATGGCAAAAGCAGATAATCTGAGAACGTGTGATTGTTCCAGCACTTTTTGCTCTATATTAATTTTGCTTTCAATCGCCTGAAATAATCGGTGTCCCATTTCAGTGAGTTGCTTCACGGCTTCACTGGCACGTCTTAGCATAATGGGGAAGCGATATGGCGGGACTTGTTGCTGTAGATTGCTTGGTAAATTGTTGGCATACGCTGAGTTTCTTAGTGCTAGACTATTCGAATCTGCAATACTGGAATAAAGAGGTAAAGGCTGTATTTTTCCATCCAGAGTCAAGCCATGACGCAGGTTGTGGAGTCTATTTTCCAGTGTTTTTTGAGCGTTAATTAATTGGTTATTAAAGGGTGATTTAAATAAGCTATTAACGAGTGATATTTGGGGTTTAAAGGAAGTTTTAATCTCTTCAAGAGTCATCGGATGCCAGTGAGTTGCATCCAGACCTTCCGGTAATGTGCCAAGTAGTAATAGTGCTTGTTGATAACATAATCCTGCTTCGTTGAGGCTATCTCTTGTCAACTGCCGATACAGGTTATCCCCTTCTTGTATCCAGAGCCTGATTAGAAAGTGAAATAATGCTTTCTGGTAATAAATAGGCAGGCTATAAGCAATCGTATCAGGATCATAGTTTCTTATTTGAGGTAAATTACTGCCGGGTTCTATTATGGGACGAGAATTCCACATTCTGATAGTCCCATAAGGATTAAATAGATATTTGAGCAACCAATAACGGGCATCATAGAAGCGCTGTTCTTCACTAAGCCGCGATGAGACCAAAAAAGGCATATGAAAAAATAACTCCCAGAAATAGAGTCCGTTGGCTCCGTGAAAGTCAACTTTTACTGGAGGATGTGTATCATCCAGTTCAGGTTCAGATAAAGATTGAGTATCCCATGCCAGAACTCGATCGATAGATTGGGTGGCTCTTGCAACCAGTTGTTTACCAAAGAGAGTATTTAAACGGATAGCATTAAAACTAAAGTTCAGACTCTGAATATCTAAATATTGAGCCTGTTTGTCAGTCCGGCGTAGTGTAATTGAGGGTACTTTATCGATATCTTTTACAGTGAATTGATATTCATTTGAGGTTTCTATTAAGTTCTTATTAACAAACACATTGGCGTGAACAACTTCTACCTCTAGCGTGGAAGAGAGTGTGAAATTATATTTTTCCTCTTCTGAAATAAGATCAACGATAATTTCACCCGTAGATGCTTTACCATTTAGTTTGGTTTTTTTCTTAGTTAGCTCTTTGTGATAAGGTTTGTTAATCTTCAGAGCTAATTCCGTCTCTGTGTTTTCCCAACCATCTTCGATTGAAAATATTATTTGATCCAAGGGGATTTTTTCTTCACTTGCAATAGATATTTTTTTGCTAATATACACATTCCATTGAGTGCTTTTTTGATATGCTGATTGGTTTATCCAATTAAAATCAAAGGTTTTTGTTAGTTTTTTGTTTTTCGATTCATTAGGTAAAAGGAAAAATAATTCAGTTTGATTATATAGAATAGAGCATGTTTTCTCTGGTTCTTTTTCTCCCAACCATTCAAAATTAAATGTTTTTATACTAGTGTCACTTGCTGGAATATTAATTTTAATGTGAATATCATCATTATGAATTTCCGTGTTAATTTCTTCAGATGGAAATGATGATATGTTATCTATTTTCCATTCTCCCATTGTACCCAAATTTTTGGGGTTGCGTTTAATCAAAGTATTAAATCCATTCAGAATGATTTTCGTTCCATCTTCGTTAAGTTTGGCTTTTAATACTAAATTAGTATAGCGGTTATGTTCGTCAGGTTTTAATGTGATAAATTTCTGTGTACCCGCATAATGATGCTGTAATGTGTCGGGATTATTGAAGATCTTATACCAAGAAGTAACGAGATTTATTTCATCATTCTTATTGAGAGTTTTTTTATCTACCAGTAGTAAATCACGTAATTCAAGGTAGTAATCTGTATTTTTCTTCCAAATGCTGGTATCTGTTTTTGTTGAATCATATAACAAGACTCCCATCCACGGATCATCTTCACGCTGTACATCTACCATTGCAATCAATGCTGGTTTGTATTTTTCATCTTTCAGGTAAGGATTATCCTTATCAAGAATTCGCTTACCGTCTTTAGTCGGATATTCACCATTAGCGTCTGTACCATCCAGCCGGAATAACATATTCGGTGCGCTCCATTCACCGTTGCTTTGCTTGAAGGTAAATTTCACATTGATGGCACGGTAATCCGTTGGTTTTTGATCAACTCCCATCAATGGTGTGGCTTCACGTTCAACCCAGATGGCATATTGACGACCAGAAATAACAATTGGCCGGATTGCCAGTAAGGTTCCTGATAGCGAAAGAGTGATTTTTTCCCATTCACGCCAGGCTAGTGGGCTGATAACGTTATTGCTGTCACGTAGGCTGATATCAAGAGATCGCCAGTAATATTCCACTGGTTCAGCATTATTTTTGCCAATAAAATGATAGCTATCACTCGCTGGATCTGTGCCGTTGATATAACCACTAATTAATTGTAAGTTACTGATTCGTTCAAATTCTGTCAGGTAACGTAGGATAGCGGTTTGAATCATGTCGTTATTTAAACGAGACTGGCCTAAATCATTTTCCAAATCGGTAAATGCGCGGGTTTTACGTAGCCTACGGGCTGGGTCAATAAAGTTTTCCGGGAAGTTGTTTTGTCTCTGTAAAACTTGCCAGTGACTATATTGGCTCAGATACCGATTCCAGTTTTCAACACGTTCATCTGAAATAGTTTGCACACCATAGCCTATTTCCATACAGGAAAAGAGACGGAATAAATAGCGTTGCAGACTGGCGATAGCGAAAGCTACCCGGCTGGTATCAACTTCTGCGGCAACCTGTATATCAGTCAGAAAATAGTTTGAAAGGTCTTCAATGGTGACGATATCTGACAATGAATCATCAGAAGGTGCCCAGCGTCGTAAAAGGTAATCTACCAGTGCATCACGCCAGAGTTCATTGAGTAAACCTTCCGGTTGGGATTGATCTTTGGGATTAATAGCGGCAAATAAAGCACTACTGACCTGATGCCAGTGATCATAACTGGATGTGGTGCTCAGTTTAGCCACATCTAATAATGGCTGAACTGACATTTCGCTTTTCTCTGCTAGTGCTTTTAGCCGCATCACGTTACTGATGCCGACAATGTTTTGTGCCACTTTCGGGGCAAAGTATTGTGTTACGCGAAGGATTTCTTTATCTGACCAGCCTATCAATTCAGCCAGATTGGCGGCTGCCTGTTCTGCGGTCCAGACGTTTGTAGCAGGTGGGTTCTGACCGATTTGGTTGGCCTGACGCAGATAATAAATAACATCGTCTTCTGTTTTATTCTCAGGTAATAAACTAAGCCAATCACTATAGCGGCTCAGGCGATGGAGGAAGGTCAGATCAAGGGCGCGGAGTTTGCCATCTTTTTGCAGTTTGAACCAATCCGGATGGTCAATCAGGGTTTCTATGCTTTTTTCTGTCAGTTTGAATATATTGCAAATCGCGGCGTAACGGCTGAGATCGTACCATGCAGCAACAGCTTTATCTTTGCGTTGTTGATCACCTAAATTGCGGGACAGTGCTATGGTATTACGCAGAAAATCAGCTTGTTTGTTGTTTGTCCAGCGTAATAGCGGTAGGGAAAGCGTATTATCAATGCCAAATACATGGTTAACGGCGTTAATAATGAGATCTTGCTGAGCAACAAACGCATTGGTCAGTAACGTTACCAGATTTTGCGTCCAGATATCCCCCTGTTGTTTCCATGCGGCTTCCTGAGCCAGATCTTTGAGTATTTTATTCACTTCATTGAACAGGGCTTTTTCGCTCTCGCCGCTAGTTGAAATTACACTGTCCAGAATAATACCGAATTGTGTATCCACCAGTTTGGCGAGCGCAGTCATCCAAATGACGGATGTGTTTTTTGCCTGAAAGCCCTGCATGGCAGAAGCGATTTTATCTTCGCTCAGCATGGCATCACTTGCACTGGGAATAACGGATCTGATTTTTTTAATCCAATCAATATTTTCAATATCAGCAGAGGTATTGCTGCCGGACTGATAAGGCATCAGTAATAGGTTAAGGGACAAGGGAGATAGATTATGCTGCTTAATCCATTGCGTGGCATTCATGACAGCGATAAGTACATCGAGAATATCAATGGCTTTAGCGTCCTTAGCTAATATCGGAATACCTGCCAGTTGTTGCAGATAGTTCGGATTATCGCGGTTCAATAGCAACAATAGCCCCAGACTTTCTTTCACTGACATGCGCAATATGCGGGGTATGGCAACCAGACGATACAGGGCGGAAACCACATCCAGCGAACGTTTGGGCTTGTTCAGGTTCTGTGCCTGCATAACGAAAGAAAGTAATATCTGGCAGGTTGCATCATCAATATTCAACCCCCGGCATAACTGGTTGATAGTCAGTGCATCGATGCCTTCGGTCGCGGCGGGATCAAATTCTTTATCATCCAGAACCAGCACAAATGAAGAAGATGCCTGTTGTGACAATCCCGGCGCATTGAAAAGCTGATCAAAGAAAGAGAGTTTGTTCTCAAGAGAGTAGGGGGTTACTTGGCCGATAAAAGCGGCAAATTGCTCAGCGGTGACGTTATATTCCTGCTGAAAATGCAGAAATACTCCCAACGTGCGCAGAGTTGCTTCTGTTATTAAAAACTCAGTCTGTTTTTCTGCTTTACTGGCTGTTGCCAATAATAGATCTAGATCTTCATAGCTGAGTTTTAATGCTTTCTGGATATGAAGAAAACGCTGGATACGGTCAAAGTTATCGTTACTGGCTTCTTTAATCCGGATAACATCTTTTGCCGTGTCTTTATCTTTTGTTTTTTCCAGATAGAGAGCGGGGGCTTTACCTGCGTTGATATAGGAAGCGGCATAGTTGGCCCCGGAGGGAAATTGTTTATCCGCATTATCCGGTTTCGTGACGTTACCGGAGTAGGTGACGATACTGTGAGTCTTGGTTTCTTCGGCGATTCCGTTAACCGCAAACAATGATTCTGCTTCCTGAGACGTCAGGCCGGTTTGTTGAGTGAATCTGGTGAGACGCTCCAGAGATCCTGCGGCTTTGGCTGTATCTCCTTTGATACCGTAATATTTTTCGAAGAAATCTTTTTGGCTGCTTTGCGATGTTTCCAGTAATAGCGCCTGAAGTTTCGGTGCCAGTGTGCTGCTTATCATCATTGCTGTTTGCAGCGAGTCAGCACTCAGATTGTCATCGATAAAATTGGGATACTTGCTGTCTGCCCGTTGGATCAAATCCAGTAATGGGATCTCTTTTTTTGCTAATACGGTTGTCGTTTGCTTGAGCGGAAAGTGGAATGGCAACGAAAGCGGGTAATGAATATCAGCCAGAGAATGGGTCAAAGGCTGGTTATTATTGATATGAGTTTTGACTTTTTCAGCCAGAGCTTCAATGACGAGTGGTAACAGGCTACTGGTCTGATTGAGGTTAGTGCTATCGAGCAATAATTTTTCGATATCAGCCCGCCGCTGGCTGAGAAAACGGGCACTTTCTTTGTCTGCATCTTTTTCAAACATCTGAATCTGTTGGTACAGCTCAACCAGATAGGCTAACGGCCCGTCATTGGCTTCGGGTAAACCCGGAAAACAATAAAGATCCTGATTATCGTTAAAGAGTGTCTTATAACTAATCTGTGAATTTATATTATTTGCCATACATGATTACCTTTGAAATAGAAATTCGATTAAAAGAAAACAGCACTTCTATTCTTCGTAACACCTTTCTCATAACATTAAGTTATGTTTCTGGCGCTATTGAAACGGTTACACTATGGCCTGTTATTGTGAGCTATCCAGCCTAAAATATATTTCGGATCTGATCGTTTATTAAAAAGTTATTTTATTTCAATGGGATTTTTAAAGTTGAGTTTATTAAATGAATCATAAAGGGATTGTCAGAGGAATATCGCGATTGGCGGGTATTAATTTTTAAATAATAATAAATATGTTTATTTGTTATCTTTAATAAAGTGAATTCTTTTGTGTATGCTCAGTATAGTGAAAAAATAGGTATTAAAGATGGTTGTCTCCAATACCCCTTTTTCATAAAGTTATATTATTAATTTCAATTATTCAGATAAGCCATCAGCGCTGCTGTAAATGTAGTCTTAACATGCTTCATTCAGGTATCGTTGTGCAAAAAATAAAGCGCTGACATTTCTGGCTTCGTTGAAATCGGGATGTTCCAGTAGTGACATCATGTCTGCTATCGGCCAGCGGATCTGTACCAGTGGTTCCGGTTCATCTCCTTCCAGATCTTCGGGGTATAAATCCTGTGCAATCACGATATTCATTTTGCTGGAAAAATAAGAAGGCGCCATCGTCAATTTTTTCAACAACTCCAGTTTTCTGGCACCTAATCCCACCTCTTCCTTTAATTCACGATTAGCCGCTTCAAGAATACTCTCCCCTGCATCAATCGCGCCTTTAGGAAAACCTAATTCATATTGTTCAATACCGACGGCGTACTCACGTATCAGAAGTAAGTCATCACCAATTACCGGAATAATGAGAACCGCTTCATGATTGGCAGGTTTCATTCGTTCATAAATACGTCTGGCACCATTACTGAATTCAAGATCGACGGACTGGATGTTGAATAAACGAGAATGGGCAATATTATTTATATTCAATATTTTAGGCTTTTTCAGTTCAATCATGCTTGCCCCTGATGGTTGTTGCGTATTTAAACTTTGCTTTAATATGGCTGATTATGTTAGTAAATGATAGCGATTATCGCTTGTATGTATTTTTGTTATGGTCTTACTTTGCATAAAATGCTGTTTTTTGTGAATTGGTGTGAGAAAATTTATATAACATGTTGTAAATAAAATTAAAAATAGAAGTCGAGAATAGGAATAACCTGATTCTGCGGGTTTCTTTCGATTGTTATTTTGTCAGTTTCTTACCTGCTGTCATGGGCGTGGAGAACAAATGAGCTCACTGGTCATTATATTGGCTATTTTTATTATTAGCCTGACTATAATGGCTTCCTTTCTGACTTTCAGATGGAGGCGGTCTGATAACGCGCGTTATATGTCATTGAAGACTAACACAGTCAGTCGTAAGTTGAGTGCAGTCGAATTTCAGGTTATTGAATCTTATTTGAAAAATATCTTACCCCAGACGAAATTAGACAGAAGCTACGTATCCGGCTACCCGGTATTTCCCATCAGGGATAATAACGTTTATACCATCAGCCATACTATCACCCGTTTTTCTGCTGTTTCCGGGGAAACGCAGCACTGGCGTTACTATCTCGATGAAACAGAAATCTATTTTCCAGCCTTGCTTGAACCTTTCGTTAATCAGCGCAATACAATCGATATTGTTGAAACTTCTTCAATGCCGCTGGTCATTGCGGTAAATGGTCACAGTCTGACAGACTATCAGCAAGACCTGCTGGTTACACCGAGTATCAAAAAAGCAGAGCACGCTTCAATTCAGAAAAACGGTAATTCGAATGCTAACCTGCTGTACCTGCGTAAAGAAACCCCGGAAGAGTATCGCCTGCGTCACTCAACAGGTATTCAGGAAGGTGTGCTGATGTGTGTTGGCTTATCGTTGTGGTTTCTGGCGCTTTTTGTTCCTTCTCCACTATTGCCGTGGCTGATGCTGGTTTCTGTGCTGTTTATTCTTGCCAGTTTCTGGCCGTTTTTCAGGTTACCCTCTGCACGTAATTATTTGAATATAAGCTGTTTCAGCGGAATATTGAAACGCTGGGGGGTATTCAGTGAATTTGAGCCGGAAAACAAAAAGAACATCTCTCTGGGAGGCGTTGATCTCATTTATCCTGTTCATTGGGAGCCGTATGTTACGCATGAACTTGATAAAAATACTGATGTAGAAATGTACTCCAATGGCCATGTTGTCCGTCAGGGGCAGCATCTTTCATTGAATGAGGAGGAAAGGCTTTACCCTTATCAACGTTACCAGAAGAATCAGATGCTGGTGGTGTTTTCTATCTTAGCCATGCTTATACTGTATTTTTATCAGCCGGTTAGCCTATCGATGCGATTAAGTTTCGCGTGGCTGCATGGCAATAACACCACAGTCATTACTGATGCCGGTGAGTTATCGAATATACCACTGCGGGAAGGGGATGTACTGAGGGTTAAAGGTACGGGAATGTGTTACATGCCACCAAAATCAGGGACACTTTCTTCCCCGGATGATTTTTCTTTTTTACCGTTTGATTGCCTTGGTATCTATTGGAACAATGGCAGCTCATTACCTATTCCCGAATCGGAGATTATTAATAAAGCTTCGGCGTTACTGACAACAGTGAATGAACAATTGCGTCCTATGGAGCATGCCCGGAAATATAATCCCGGCCTGAATGAAGTGATTACTAAATCGGGAATGATATTGCTCGACAATTTTCCTCAGATTATTTTGAAGACGAATGCGCTTTGCTTCAAGGAAGGCGATTGTAACCGGCTGAAAAATGCACTCGTCAATTTAAGTAATGCTAAAAGTTGGGATAATCTCCTAAGTCAGGCTGAAAAAGGGAAACTGAATGGAACTAAGGTTCTGCTACGTTCTGTCAGTGCGGATGCATTAGGAAAGTTAGTTGATTCCACTGCAGCTTCATTTGTCCAGCAGGAAACGGATAGATACAGTATTCTCCTGAACAGTCCTCCACCGGGGGGCGTTTTATTGATTAGTGATGAAAATCGTCCATTAGTTGAATATCCTATTTCATCGTTTGTTACTTATGATTCCAATGCATTGCAGCAATGGCATGAATTATTACGGCAGGCGGGAATGTTGACGCATGTGCCATTTGAAACGAAAGGCATCGTCACGGCGTTATCGGAAGATGCAAATGGCACCCGCCATATAACGCTGCACAGTGAGCCTGATTCTATAACACTGATTCGTTATCTGGGTAGCTGCCTTTTTCTGGCGGTAATTATGGCGACGCTGATAGTCAATGGGATACTGGTTATCCAGAAAAAACAAAAAAACAGACAGCGTTTGCTGCGGATAAAACAGCACTACGATAGTTGCTTCAATGTGAAACAACCACCAATGAGTTAGCGATAACTCGGTGGGCTATGCTACCCTGAACCTGTTTTTTGTCATCTCCGATCAGGTATTGTTATTACACATTACCCGTTAATATTGAAACAGAACAATCAGAGAGAACAATCATGCCTAATTCAGACAACGATCAAGCTGTTCGCCTTGATAAGTGGCTGTGGGCAGCCCGTTTTTACAAAACCCGTTCCACTGCGCGTGACATGATTGATGGAGGAAAAGTCCATTATAATGGTCAGCGTGGAAAGCCGAGTAAACTGGTTGAGTTGAATGCTGTCATTAAACTGCGTCAGGGTAGTGATGAGAGAACAGTCACCGTTCTGGCCCTCAGCAGCCAAAGGCGTGGTGCTACAGAAGCCCAGCAGCTTTATCAGGAAACGGAAGAAAGCATTATTAAACGGGAAAAAATGGCGTTAGCCCGTAAAATGAATGCACTAACGATGCCACATCCTGATCGTCGCCCGGATAAGAAAGAGCGGCGTACACTGATTAAGTTCAAGAATACAAAATTAAATGAGTCGGGACATTCCTAACTAAATTCGAGTTGCTTCGCGTTGCCAGCAAAGCGGCGGCTTGAAAGATAAAGGGAATAACCGCCTCAGTGAAATGAGAGAGATTTATGATCAAGCATGACCAATTACACCGCTTTTTATTTGAAAGTCATTCTGTCAGGGGTGAACTTGTTACTGTCAGTGAGACTTACCAGCGGATGTTGGAAAATCACGATTTTCCTCAACCTGTACAGCAGTTACTGGGTGAATTGTTGGTCGCAACCAGCCTGTTGACCGCGACCCTGAAATTCAACGGAGATATTACCGTACAAATTCAGGGCGACGGGCCAGTTAAGCTGGCGGTTATCAATGGTAATAACCAGCAACAAATGCGTGGTACTGCCCGTATTGATGGTGATATCAGTGCTGAAAGCAGCCTGCGTGATATGGTTGGTAATGGTTATATGGTCATTACAGTTACGCCAACAGAAGGTGAGCGCTATCAGGGTGTTGTAGCACTGGAAGGAGAGACACTGGCGGAATGTCTGGATGCTTACTTCAGGCAGTCAGAACAGTTACCAACCAGCTTGTTCATCCGCACAGGTGTACAGGATGGCAAAATGGCGGCGGGTGGTATGTTATTGCAGAGCTTGCCGAGCGCGCAAACCGGTGATGTTGATATGCTTGACCATCTGGTTCAGCTCACGACAACCATCAAAGGTGAAGAACTGTTTACACTGGATATCAAAGAAATTCTGTATCGTCTTTACCATGAAGAAGATGTCACCCTGTATGAACCTCAGCAGGTTGAATTCCGTTGTGGTTGTTCTCATCAACGCTGTGCCGATACTCTGGCAACTTTACCAGAAGCGGATCTGCAAGATATTCTCCATAAAGATGGCAAAATTGACATGGAATGTGAGTTTTGTGGAATGCATTATATTTTCGATGAAAAAGCGATTAATAAAATAAAAGAAGTGAAGCAATAATAATTATATTGATTGTATTTATGTATTGATTTTGGAGGGCGTATTTATACGCCCTTTTTATTATTAAAAATTTTTTGTTTCGTGTTCTGTGTCTCATATAACACTAAAAAAAATAATAAGTTTTCAATTTTTTGATAACAATCGCGGTTAATTAGTCATAATTATTTATTATTTCCGGCTGAGACAGAGATTAAATCTAACTGATCAGGAGCAATAAATGAGCGTTACAGGCGTTACTGCGCAGGAGCTTGCGGTTTATGGTATTCGTGATATCAGCGAAGTTATCTATAACCCAAGCTATGAATTGTTATTTTCTGAAGAAACTAAATCCTCTTTACAGGGATATGAGAAAGGAACATTGACCAACCTTGGCGCTGTCGCAGTAGATACTGGGATTTTTACAGGGCGTTCTCCTAAAGATAAATACATTGTACGTGATGAAGTGACTCGCGATACAGTGTGGTGGGCAGATCAGGGAAAAGGTAAGAACGATAATAAACCTCTCAGTCAGGAAACCTGGTCTCATCTTAAGGGGTTAGTTACTCAGCAGCTTTCAGGCAAACGTTTGTTTGTGGTCGATGCGTTCTGTGGTGCGAATGCGGATACTCGCCTGAAAGTGCGTTTCATCACAGAAGTGGCGTGGCAGGCTCATTTTGTCAAAAACATGTTTATTCGCCCTTCGGATGAAGAGCTGATCGATTTCACGCCGGACTTCATTGTGATGAACGGTGCTAAGTGCACGAATCCACAATGGAAAGAGCAGGGCCTGAACTCTGAAAACTTTGTTGCTTTTAACCTGACAGAAAGAATGCAATTGATCGGTGGTACTTGGTATGGCGGTGAGATGAAAAAGGGCATGTTCTCAATGATGAACTACCTGCTGCCACTGAAAGGTATTGCTTCCATGCACTGTTCCGCTAACGTGGGTGAGCAGGGCGATGTTGCTGTTTTCTTTGGTCTTTCCGGTACAGGTAAAACCACGCTTTCCACTGATCCGAAACGTAAACTGATCGGTGATGATGAACATGGCTGGGATGACGACGGCGTATTTAACTTTGAAGGTGGTTGTTATGCAAAAACCATCAACTTGTCGAAAGAAGCTGAACCAGATATTTATCACGCTATTCGCCGTGATGCCCTGCTTGAAAATGTCACCGTGCTGGCAGATGGCTCGGTTGATTTCAACGATGGTTCTAAAACAGAAAATACCCGCGTTTCCTATCCTATCTACCATATTGAAAATATCGTTAAGCCGGTATCAAAAGCCGGACACGCAACTAAAGTTATTTTCCTGACGGCTGATGCTTTCGGTGTATTACCTCCTGTTTCCCGCCTGACGCCAGAACAGACTCAGTATCACTTTCTGTCTGGTTTTACCGCTAAACTTGCCGGAACAGAGCGTGGTGTCACTGAACCAACGCCGACATTCTCCGCGTGTTTTGGTGCGGCATTCCTGTCGTTACATCCGACACAGTATGCTGAAGTGCTGGTTAAGCGTATGCAGGCATCCGGTGCAAAAGCCTATTTGGTTAACACTGGCTGGAACGGCACAGGCAAACGAATCTCTATCAAAGATACCCGCGCGATTATTGATGCAATCCTAAGTGGCGATATTGAAGATGCAGATACCGTCGAATTGCCGATTTTTGACCTGACTGTCCCAACGACATTGCCGGGCGTTGATAGCGGTATTCTTGATCCACGCAATACTTATGCAGATAAATCGGAGTGGGATGTTAAAGCCAAAGATCTGGCTGAGCGTTTCATTAATAACTTCGACAAATATACCGATACCGCCGCTGGCGCTGCATTGGTAAAAGCTGGGCCGAAGTTGTAAGAGTTTCAGACTATCTGCATTAAATAAAGTGGGAGAACGATCCCACTTTAAGTTGTTAACAAACCCCGTTGAAAAACTAGCGGGGTTTATCACTATGACGTTTCTTACTTTTTGGAAGAGTGATCAATTAGGCGGCAGATCAAACAATAAGATTTCACTCTGTTGATTTGCGGTTATCTGAATGTCGGATTCATCCCTGATAGCGATACCGTCGCTAATCCCTGCTTTTACACCGTTGACATCGATTTCGCCGTGAACCACTTGAAGCCAGATTTTTCGCGGTTTTTCTATATGATATTCGTACCTTTCACTACGTTTCAATGTATGACGCCATAACGTCATATCTTGAAATATCTTTAATGAACCATCACGGGCATCAGGTGAAAGTATGAGCTGGTGGTTTTTTTCCGGCTCAAAGCGGCGTTGTTCATAGCGGGGCGTCAGATTATTTTCTGCTGGCATAATCCAGATTTGGTATAAGTGAAGAGGGTTATCATGATGTGGATTATATTCTGAGTGGCGAATACCAGTACCTGCGCTCATTATCTGAAACTCGCCTGCTGATATTTGTCCCAGATTTCCCATATTATCCTGATGTTCTACTGTACCGGACAGAACATAAGTCAGAATTTCCATATCACGATGAGGATGCATGCCAAATCCTTGACCACCATCAATCAGGTCCTCATTGATGACTCTTAGGGTAGAGAAGCCCATGAAGTTGGCATCATAATAATGTGCAAATGAAAAAGTGTGCCAGCTATCCAGCCAGCCATGATTAGCGTGGCCTCGTTCTGAAGCCTTACGTAGGTAAATCATCTTCAAAATCCCTCAACATTTTTTCATAGTCTAGTTGATGGAGTTAAATATGAAATATTAGAAATTTAATATTAATGATCAAAAATTTTGAATAATAAAAAGAGGATATTAAGCATAAAAAAAAGCCAACATCAAGATGCTGGCTATAAAGTAAACACTGGAAGCAATGTGAGCAATGTCGTACTTTCACATGACCCTGAAGGTGGTGCACTGAAAGTGTTAATAATGATAATCGTTCTCAATATCATTTGTAAAGTGTTTTTCTGACCAAAATTAGATCCTGATCGGCTTTCTGATCAGAACATTGACGAATCTAGTTAAGAAAATGGCAGAAATAAGTGAACATAGAGTAGCTCGATGGCAAGCCTGTAAATTAAATTGTGTTTAGGTCATTCGAATGACAAAAGGAAGATAAATGCTGCCTAAACTGCCCCCATCTATTGACTGTTTTATCGGCAATTCTGCTTTACTCCCTGATAAAATTGGTGAATCTCCTTGCCGTGTTTACAGCTTCATACGCGGAAATGATCGGTTTTTTCTCAAATACTCTCCTTCTGTTTATGCCAATACGACTTACAGTGTCATGCGGGAAGCCTCAGTACTGGATTGGCTGGCTGATCGCCTGAATGTCGCGGAAGTTGTCTGTGTGGCAGAAAATCCAGGGAGTGAATTTATGATCTCCCGCGCTGTTCCCGGTAAGCCATTATACGAACGGCTCAATGCTCGGCAGCCGGTACTGGAACTGTTTCACGAAGCGGTTCGCCAGATGCAGTCTGTGCCTATTGTTGATTGCCCGTTTGATTCTGGCGCGGGGTTTCGTCTCAATGAGCTTGAGTATTTTCTGAACCACGGTTTGTGTGCTGAGCAATATGATCTTGAACAGTGGCCGGGGATAACGACTCCACAGAGTTTGCTGAAGCATCTGCATGCCACTTTACCCAGTGAGGAGCGAGCGTTTTCCCACGGTGATCTCTGTGACAGCAATATCTTCGTTGATGAACATGACGATTTGTATTTTATTGATCTTGGGCGGGGAGGTGTGGCTGATCGCTGGCTGGATATCGCATTTGTGCACCGTAACTTGCGTGAAGAGATTTCAGTGGATATAGCCGCGGAGTTTCTTAATACGCTTGGCGACTTTGATAACGCAGCCAAGCGTGAATTCTTCGAGCAGTTAGACGAGCTGTTTTAACCCGGAATCAGCTCACTTACGCGGGGTTGTCGTGAGTGCCCTGTCGTTTCTCCTAATTCCATTTGGTAGAGATGCTGTATGCTGATATCGGAAAACTTATAGAGCGTTGGTTGGTAACCCCGTAGCCAGAGCAAAAACCACCCTTCTTGGGGGTCAGGGCATAGTCCGGCAAAGCGGAATCCGCCTTTTTGCAATTGTGGGTAGAACTGTAGTGCTTCTTCATTAGCCGGAAGTTTCAGATAGATTAGCTGATTAGCCGGGTAATCTATGATCTCAGATAGGAAGTCCGGATCAGCCTCATACAATGTGATTTCCAGACGTCGCCCTTTTATCTGGGAAGTCGCATATGCACCGGAAGTAAAAGGGTTACAGCCTTTTTGTTGTTGATCAGGTGATGATTCACCAACATATTGGCTTATCTGGTTGGCCCAGTTCTGCCAGGATTGCGGCCAATTCAGTTTAGGCAATGGAAACGATTCCAGTGGCAAAATACCCTGAACAATGCTTTCAGGCTCCGGTAACCCGAAGGGAGAATCGACATAATCCAGCATCAGCGCGGTTGAATAAAAGCCCAGATTCTGGGCTAAATACTGACTTTTCATATGCGAACAAACTTGTTTTATCGTCAACAAACGATATTGCTGTTCTTTCGCATAGTGGCATAAATAATTCCCCAAAGAGGTAGCAATACCTTTGCCCTGAAATTCTGGGTATACCGCAACCAGCGCCAGCTCTGCCTGAGCCTGCTGAACTGCATCCTTCACAAGTGATGCATGGCCAATCAGCCGCTCCTGAGAAAAAGCCAGAGCAGAATACCATTTTCCTGTAGTCTGATAATCGTCTATCAATTTGGGTAGATAGATATCAGGATAAACATACGAATCACCGTAAATATCACGGAATAATTTGCTGATATGTTTGCTGTCACCCGATTGGTAGCTGCGGATCTGAATAGCAGAATCCAAAATAGCTGAAGGAAAAGTAGTCATAAATTTTATCCTTCAATTATAACTACGCAGATCCACAACCCGCTGCAATTTGCCTGAACGCGGGTGGGTATACATTGCATCGATATTGGTTTGAACAATCTCCAGCATATTTTGCCGGAAATGTGCAGTGTTCAGACCCGGAAATGCCAGTAGCATATTATGGCGTATTTTCTCGATATTAACGGGTTCAGGGCTGGCCACCAATAATCTGATTTTGTCTTCCGACTCTTCCTGAGATAGTACCAATTGCCAGGCGAGTAGTTCGGTTTGCGGTGACAACTGAGTTGCTAAGTCGTCAGGGAACAAGGAAAGATCACCCACTCTGATCCGGTAGCCCTGATTGGCACGCCCCTGAAGTGCAAACTTACGATGGGTCTGATCAGGTTCACACCAGCAGGCCAGATCGCCGGTAGGATAGCGGAGTACCGGCATCAGTTGCCGTTGTAGGTTGGTAACCACCAGCATTCCCCGATGCCCCGGTTCCGTGATGGGTTCATGAGTAACCTCATCAATAATTTCAATAATAGTCTCTTCACTGAAAACCCGATGTTCTCCCGGCCCACATTCGGGATCAGCAAAGCCGATTAACCCGCCGTCAACACTGGCACAGCCTACAGAGCCAAAGCGAGCCTGCGGGAAAACCTGCCGCATTGCTGCGATTTGCCCTTCAAACAGGCTCTCGCCACCGAACAGAATGGTTTCTACCATTGGCAGAGTCTGTCCGTTTTCTTTCAGATATTGAGCAAAGCGGATGAGCTGGACGGGAACGCCCGCCAGCACATTGATATTGTGATGCTGAATGTTGTGAGCCAGCAAGTCGTCATCGACTTTACAGGTGAAGGGAAACTCCACAATAGGCAATGATGAGTTAGACAGTGCACCATGCATAAACAGTAAACTGGTATAAAGATCGCCCGCAAAAAACAAATTGGCGACGCGATCTCCCGGCTGGAGTTGACGGGCAACAGCTTTGCCAAAAGACTGGATAAATGCTTTCCACTCTTGCTGGCTGAAAACCGACAGCCGACCATCACTGGTTGAACCACCCGTTTTAAACACATGCCCCCCTTCCAGTGGGGCAGTAAGCACCGGCCACGTTTGTAAATTTTCTGAGCCGACCCAGTAATTACCGGGTTCGACTAAGGGTAAATCTTGTAGCGTCCAGTTATCAGGAACGGACTTGTAGAGCTCCCGATAATAAACAGAATGCTTACGTACATGATTGAACAGATCAATTAACGCTATGCTTTTCATGATATTCGCTTCACTTAATCAGAATTTACGTAAGTCAATGAACAATGGGGCCTTTCCGCTATGAGCATTTCGACGAAATTCTGATACTGGGCAAAATGTAACATCCAGATTCAACATTCCACCGTCGACAACTTCCTTAATTTTTGAATTCTGCTCCAGATCCAATAAATATTGGCGGACTGTGACAACATCAGGATTTTCAATCAATAACTGGATACCACCGATACCTTCTTCGTTATGATCGATTATCCATTGCACAGGCGCTTCCAGCTGTTCTGACAATTCAGCCAGATTGATAAAAATACTGCCGACACGCAGTAAAGCACCATTACGTCCAACAAGTCGGAAACGAGGCGTAATTAGTCCGCAGGAACAAGGTTCATTGATCCAGTGCCCGAGATCACCTAAATCATAGCGCTGGACGGATTGCGCCTCGCGGTGGCGAGAGGTAAATATCAGACGACCGGTTTCCTCTTCTGCTACGGGGTTATCATCATGAATATTAAGGATCTCCAGCCATTGGGTATCAGCCATTAAATGGAAAACGCCATCTTCGCTGGCTGTACATCCGTGGCCTAATGGACCTGCATCTACTGAGCCGTAGGTTGCTGAACGTATCAGGGTGATGCCGAATTCATTCAGAAAATTACGCTGACCCACATTCAGGTGCTCGCCTCCCAAAAACAGTTTACGAACTCCGCCATACTGGCGCAGCTTGTCGGCTTCACTCAGGAATAATCGGTGTATCGTGCTTGGCATACCGACCAGCGTATTAATGCGTTCCTGTATGATTAAGTCCGCTATTTCGCTGAAATCACTGTCAGTGGGGCCGCCCATCGGATATTGAGCGACATCCAGCTTATCCAGAATCGTGAAGAAACTCATCATGCCGCCATATAGCTTTCCGCCGTACAGCAGGTTCATGACCCGGTCTGTAGCAGGCTCAAGCCCGCAAGCGAATATCCCGTCAGCGGCGGACTGCATTTGCGTGTGATAATCGGAATAGCTGTAAGCCGCCAGTTTTGGTGCCCCGCTGCTGCCTCCGCTACGGAAGTACAAACGGCCTTTTTCGTTTGGAGTCAGTGCCTGAAAATCGGCCTTATTCATAACTGGCAGGTTATCCAGCCCGTATGGACGCGATGGCGGAGTATTCAGATGCGCACAACCATCCAGCGTACCAGCAGGCAGACTGACAGAAACCCGCTTGGCAAGGCGTGACAATGCATAAACGCCATCGTGCGGCTCACCGCTATAGCCATTATGCATCTGACCGGCAGAGGCTATGCGGCTGACTCCCGCAGCGAACAGAGCATGGCTCATTTCTGCGATATCTTCCTGACGGGTAATCAAAGCGCAGCTTTGGAGGTGATTACGCCACGGGCGCAGAATAGAACATAATTTCTGACGGGGTGCCGGGCGTAACTGTAATGAACGGAACAGGGGAGAAGCCGCCAGCTCCTGCTCATGTCGCCATACTACCCGCCATCCATCGTTTTGCCAGAGTTTGCCATTTACCGGAGCAAAGGCGAAATCGAGGTGCTGAAATGCCATCTGAGTGGTAATTTCAGCGGATTCCTGTACATCTGCCTGCAATGCAGGATGCAATCCGGCACGACGCTCAAGGGCGGCTGCCATACGCTGCCCGATATTCTGCAAAACGGCCGGGTCATCACTATCAACCAGCAGGCATTGCGGACTGGAACAGGCTTGCTGGTCATAACAACAAATATCATCTGCCAGCGCATCCAGTTGAGCATCATTGACTACATCAGGGTTCAGCCAGGCGAAACTGATACGGTGTCCCCAGTCTATCCAGCGGCAGCCGGCTGGCAACTGGCTACGAATGGAAGATAATGCAGAGTCTCCGCCCCAGGCAGAAACAGCATCGGCCTGACTTAACAACGTTCCCAGCTGTGTGGCAGGTAACGACAGAACAGCGACGCGATCAGCTAAATCACCGGAAATGTCATGAGCAAGGAACGCATGCAGAAGTTGTTCACTAAAGCCTTTATCACTGCTGCTCGGACGTAGCCAGTTGATATTGCCGACCAGTAAACTTTCCAGCACAGCCATAAAAGGAAGCAGTGCAGCATTGGAAGGTGTGATATGAACGACCAACCCCAGTGGCTTCCATGACTCATAGCGGTTTTGGTTATAATCAAACCGGCGCAGGGAAAATGCGTCTTTTCCCAGTTCCCGTTCCAGCTTAGCCTGTAGCGCTTCACGCTGACAGAAAGCAATTAATGCTTCACGTGTTTTGGCATCAAAAAGAGGGTGATCATCCATATCGGCAAGATGATCGGCAAAGCATTGTGCACACTCAAGCACTTGTTCCGCAGTATGAGGCCGTGCCAGAAGCTCTGGTAAACGTGCACTTAATTTTGCAATTTTTTGTTTTGCCAGCTGTTCTACAGAAAGCTGTTCATTAATATTTTCTATGGAAGACATCTCAGGCCTCTTTTATCAATTCTGAAGCGGCAATAGCACAACTACGACTTTTGCTGGTACCAGCACGACCAAGCAACTCAAACCAATCAGTATCCAGCTCACAGCCACACTGACTTCCGGGATGCAGTACCGCCAGATCACTCATAACGATGCTGTGCGCCGGGCTGGAAGTGATAAAAGGAGAGACGAAGTGCAGAAAACCCGGTTCGCCATAAGGCTGCCGTGACATATTAGCGGTATGACGGATATAGACCTGTGAGTAGACCGGAACATGGAAACGATGGTGAGAACACTCCATATAAGGCACTGGATGTTCAACGGAACCGTATCCATCGCGACAGCGTACATTCGGAATACCTAATTGTTTTTCCAATCGTTGGTACAGTTCTTGTTTAGAGATTGCTTTATCGGAATGTGTTTTCCAGCCACCACCCAGAGACAGCAGTGAATCCGGATGTAATTTCAGTGGGGGTAGCCCCATTTGCTCCATTCTTTGCAGGGTAAACCACAGGAAAGCCGGAAAGCCGAAAATACGCACTGGCAGCCCTTCTTCAGCAAATTCCTGTAAGGCCTTAATCGTACCGAACGGATCGAATTCATTACTTTTTCCGTTATGACGCAGGGCATAGTAGGAGCGGTTTACCGGTGCATACTTACACAGAAACTGATCGGTATAAGCGGTTCCCAAAGAAATGGCTCCGGCAGGTTCATAACTGAGTAGAAGATAATTGCAGGGTTGGTCAGGTGTATTCCAGCCATAATAATTAAAAATACGATCCACCATATTCTGCGCAGCCGTAATACTTCGGTTGTCATAGTGCATACGGCTCTTTTGTCCGGTTGTACCTGAGGACGTTAACTCCAAAGCATCTACCGAGCTGTTGCTCACGATCAAATTACGTTTGAAATAATTGGCAAAAAGAGGTGGCAGGGCTGACCAGTCATCCATTGCCATTACAGATTGTTTATTCAAACCATTATTTGCCAGCCACTGTTCATAGCCCGGAGTATGCTCACAGTGATATAACGTCAGTTCACGCATGGCATCATTAAATAACGCATCATGATCGGCACAGGCACGATAAGGATCTGCTAAAGCACATAGTGCTTTAACATGGGTTAAGTTTTGCATAGTTAAGACTCATTTTTTTGAACAGAACAATCTTGGGATCCATGTCCCAATAAAGGTTAATAAATTTGTCTGCTCATATTTTGGATGTAATGATTTCTAATAGATTTATTTCGTTATCCGATATAAATCATTTGTACTAATAATTAATCCCTGAGGCTTTGTTGAAGAATGATGTTGGAAAGTCCTGACCGTTTTTAAAGTTATTTTTAAACTATCTTAATTGGGTTTTTGACTGGGTAAACGTGCTTTATCCAGTTTTATAGTTTGTTGTCAGTCCTAATTTGCCGCGCATTATTCCAAATAGAAATATAATAATCAATCTGTTTTTCTAATGTTTAACTCTGAATCATACAGAATCTTGTATCAATATTTGATATACCTATTTCATTATTTATTCCAGCCCGGGAGAAATAGCATTTTTAAATAATAGGAGGGATTTTAGTATTAATTGAAAGGTCTATTTATAATTGAATATATTAATCGCAGAAGTTTATTATTTATATTTTTTGTAGCAACTTAATATCCTCGAAATATATTGGTTATACAACTGTCAGTATCACAAAAACCATACTAGACTCAGATCCAGCATTTTGTTGATTTTTTATGGATGAGTAAACCATCGTCATGTTTGGCTCAGTGGAGACAAAGTGTCATGCATAACCAGTCTCAGGTGGCGAGTGGCGGTGTCATTACGTTGCTGGTCGTGATTGCGCTGTTTGTTCTGACTCAGCTTTATATGGTTATCCCTCTACTGGCACAAGTTGGTCAGGATTTTAGCCCGACCAGCCCGCGGCATGTAACGTTTGCACTTGCTACAAGTTTCAGTCTGGCCTATGCCTGTGGATTCTTGATTTGGGGGCCGGTATCCGATCAGTATGGACGTCGTCCGGTGATGCTGACGGGGTTAGTTATATTGTCGATTGCGACCTTTGCATGTGCTTTCGCGCCATCATTATCATGGCTGACCGGGCTACGGGCGATGCAAGGGCTGGCAGCATCCAGTTTTGCACCGACAGCACTCGCCTATCTCAGTGAAGCGATTCCGGTTCGCCGACGTGCGATAGCAACCGGAGCAATGTCGACTTCATTTCTTGTTGCCGGTATTTTTGGGCAAGTACTGGCTGCTTGGGTGGTACTGAGATGGGAGTGGTATTGGGTATTTCTGATAACGGGAACCTGTCTGCTGGTGGCTATTCCATTTGTTGCAGCGATGGTCAGAGAACCAGAACGTGCTGCTGTTAATGGGCATCTGGGATATCGCTTTATAGAGTTGGGAGCGGTTACCATGCGTCCGGCTGTGTTATTGCTGTCTTGTGCTCACATCACGTTACTACTGTCATTTGTTGCTATCTATACCGCTTTGGGGCCACATCTTGTAATTCTGGGACTGGAGCCCGAAAAAATCATTCTGCTGCGTATGGTTGGATTACCCGGAATGTTTGCAGCACTGTTAGCCGGGCCGATTGCTACACGGATTGGGATGCAGGGCGTTGCTATTACGGGTTATATGTTTGCGTCTTTTGGCTTATTTTTGGTGGCAGTCTTACCACAATCTCTGATCGGCGTTGCTATTGGGAGCCTGATCTTTGTTGCTGGTGTGGCACTCGCCATTCCGGCGATGATTACGCAATTTGGTACAATGTCCGTTCCCAATCGGGCTGGAGGTATGGCTCTTAATGGATTTATCCTGTTTATCGGTGCCAGTACCGGGCCACTCATTGTGGCGGATGTATCCAGTTTCACCGGGCTACTGATCGGTCTTGCGGTGGTAATGCTTCTGGCCGCCACTTGCGTTGCAGGCAGCGCTTCACTGACTGCAAATGGGAGACGACGATAAATGCTGCCATTTTTCTTTGAGTCAGTCTCTATTATTACAAGCTCCGGTTGAAACCTGTCTCTTGAGTTATGAATTATGATCAAGAGACAGGCCAAAATGTCGGGAGAAATATCAATGAACCAAACCGGATACATCCCATTGTTGATGCTGCTGACTGTCAGGTAAATGCCCAATAGCTTGCTGTGATTCAACTTGTTCTAAAAAGGCTGCATAGTCAAATAGCGTGTCGATAAACGGAAATGAGGGAGTTGGGGCAGATGAGATATCATTTGTTGTCATGATTGAGTCTCAGATAATCAACTGCAAACTGTCGAAAGGACGCGCAAGATTAAGTAAGACGGTTTTGCGTCCGCTGATCAGCCATTGTCCTTCACGCCAGTGAAACTGGTGTTCGAGATGTGCGGCGTAATGCCACTCTCTGTCACCACGACTTTCGCTGTAGAGTAATTGACTAACGCCACTGGCACTCTGTTCTCCTTCAGTCCAGCTGATAATGGGGCGCTGGAGCAGATGCTGTGAGCGGCTGCGTGGCTGCTGCGAAAAATTACGCGCATTACGAAGTCGATTGATACGCAGTTGTGTGACAAAGCGATCCTCATACAGTAAAGAAGACTCTGTCAGCGGGCTAAGTTGATCGTGTCGTGATGGAATCCACCACGTATATTCCTCCGCCAGCAAAGCGAACCAGTCGTCAAATTTCTGTTCATCAAGTAGCCAGGCTTCGTGATAAATCAAATCAGTCAGGGTCTGTATGACATTGTTATTCTCCATTGCCTCCCTCCATCATGCGTTGCCACATGGAATAAAAGTTTCTCATTGCGCCTTCACTGGTTCCTGACATTTGAGTGGTTCGATCCCAGCGTTCCGCAGGATCATAGAGGCGAGCGATATTGACCCACTCGTTAGCCTGACTTTTTAGTCCTTCGGTAGCGCGTTCATACATTTCCACATCGTCATGCGCCACTATTGAACAGGGGGAGTTGATTAAGTTGTTGTACTGTATAGTACGCTCTAGCATCTTTTGTGGTGCCCCTACCAGCTCCAGAATCCAGGATTCGACAACAGTCTCGCTGGCGGAAACCGGACGAATAATACGTAACGTCTGGATAGGCCCTTTTACGACCAGATTAGGGAAGTACACGGTATTGTGTCGTGTATCGTTCAAGATTTGCTGTGCCCGCTCCTCACCGTAACTCTCCACCATACTTTCCCAGTAATCGGGGATTGCTGAATAGTCTTTATGGATGGAATTACTGACACCGGTGTGTCCATGACCATTGGCCCAGATGCGGATCCCCATCTCAGAAAAAAAAGCGTGGGGAGACATAAGAGGAGACAAAAGTTCCACCGCTGTGGGTTGAGTACCTTGCTGATCAGCCTGAGCCCAGAGATTAATCGCTTCTCCTGCTGAAGATTCATGCGCCACCATGGGGTGACAAGTGTCAGTTTGGTTATCTATCACCATCTTCCAGTTACAGTGATGACGATGACGCAGTGGTACACCAACGACTCGTAATGCTCCTTTAGGGGAACGATCGATCATATTGTCCAGTGTCGATAGAGCATCGCCGAAGAAGATATCAAATGGCAGACCCTGAGCACTTAATCGTACAAAGATGAAATCGCGATAACACACTACATTGTCAACAGCTTTCATACCGATGCTGGCTTCGCACTCGGACAGTACACCGGGATCATATTCGGTTTTTACCGGGATGCTGAGTAATTCACCTGAAGGTTTGAATGTCCAGGCATGGTAGGGACAGCGCAGAAAACGCCCACTGTTACCACTGGTTTCCGGTAAGATCTTTACGCCTTTATGTGGGCAGCGATTATAAAGTACTTTTATTTCATTATTTTTCTGGCGAATCGCGACTAATGGCTGTGATGCTAATTCAGTTGTGAAATAGTCACCGATTGTGGGGATCTGGCTGCCGTGGCACAGATAGAGCCAGCTCTGCATAAAGACGGTATTTTGCTCGGTGATGAATATAGCCTCATCGAGATATGCAGATTTGTGAATTTCTGTGCCGCGAAATATAAGATTTTTATTCATAAAACGATTCACAATGCTAGTTTAAGGAAGCTTCCCTTTGCTCGGGAAACACAGGGATAAATGGTTCGGGAGGTAGTCGCTTCTTGCGGTGTCATAATGAAATCGTGGTGCTCGACGTCACCTTCGATCACTTTTAGTGCACATAGACCGCATTCCCCGCGCCGGCAATCATACAGTGGCTCTAATCCTGCCGCTTCCAGTGCATCCAGTAGTGACTGGCCAGCTGCGACCTGTAGCCTGATACCTGATTCTGCTGCTTCTACTTCGTAACCCGTCTCGGCGATATCAGCTTTAATTGTTGGTGTGGTGAAAAGTTCAAAGGCAATGTGTTGCCGTGAAAAATGGTGGTTATCACAGTAGTCCAGCACGGCATTGAGCAGGCGCACAGGACCACATACATGCAGCCGATCGCAGGCTTGTAATGCGCCCAATAATCGGGAAAGACAGACCTTTTGCTCTTCTGTACTGTGTAGATAAAAATGTGAAGCGGCGAGAGTTGCCAATTCGGTTGCGTAGACAGCCTGTGCTTGTGAAGAGATAAGGTAGTGACATTCCGGGTGTTTTCCCATAGCAATGAGGCGCGCTATGATGCCGATGATGGGGGTTATGCCAATGCCTCCTGCAATCACTATATCCCGCCCGCCCTCAGGTGCGGAGAGCTGTGGAAAGTGGTTAAATGGCCCCTCAAGCCTGGCACTGTCACCTACCTTCAGGCTCTGTAAATATTGGCTACTGGCAGAAGCGGTATTGAGTTGGATGGCAAATGTCAGTTTGGCTGTTGGTATCGTCAACATCACGCAGGAATAACTACGTGTACCAATATTGTCGGGCATCAACCAGCGGAAGTGACTGCCGGGTGTTAACGCAGCGAGTTCCCATTCTGGCGCCTCCAAAGTAAACTCCCGGATCGTGTCACTGAGAATACGAATATTGCAGATCGGATACTGCTGCATTTTCTGCCCCACAATAGCTGTTTCATGCAGGTTGTGTCGGCGGGCTGCCCTGCATGAATATCAATCAATTCGCATAGACTCCGTTTGTGAGTCGGTATTACGCCGTTCAGCCGGATTACACGAGTAGTCATAGCGACATATCTGTGACTTCAGAGTAAATTTATTTTTTCATTTCAATAATGTACTGGCTGCCATTTACGGTAGAGAAATTCAGATTGTAGATATTTGTAATAGAGAATCCGGCCTGTTTTGCCACAAATTCAAATTCAGACTGATTCCGTTTCCGGCCTAACAGAAGAGTATCGATATACAAATCAAATGATGCTGTTTCATCTGGTTCTTTGATCATATCGATAACATATAAGACAGAATCTTCCCGCATAGCTTGATGGCAGTTTTTGAGAAGATGGATGACCTGATTATCTGGCCAGTCATGTAAAACACCTTTCATACAATAAACGTCATATCCTGATGGAATAGCAGAAAAGAAATTGCCATTAATTAAAGTCACGCCTTCTGATTCTTGCTCGGTAAAATCATATTGATCCATGACATGACACTGAATATGGGGATAATGCCTTTTTATATTTTTTGCAAAAGAACCCACTCCGCCACCAATATCAATAAATGAAGAGATGTTATTTAAAGGCAGGCGGTCAATAACATATTCATTCATCATATTGGTCATTTTCGCCATTAAATTATCAAAAGTTATTTTTATTTTTTTATTTTTCCCATCACTGAGATAATCGAAGAATGATTCATTATGGGTAATTTCAAAAGCAGATTTATTATTATTTTTTCTTAATGATGAGCTGTATTGTGCCCAGGCGCTCCAGAAAGCGGGGTCTAATTCGAATTTTATATATAACGTTTCAAAGCTGTCTGGTTTACTGAGTGATGCCCATTGTTCGGTGAGATAAAACTTATCTTCTTTTTTTATTAACACATTGAGTGTTTGCATATAGTCCAATAACCGATGGAATCTATCCTGATAAACATTGCATAGCTGAGCAAGTTGTTCCACTGTTTTGCCATCTTGAGTGCTTAAATGTAATGGCGCTTCACTGTCTACAAAAGAAAATAGAGCATTTGATTTACGGTAAGCAGTAACCATTTCTAATGACATCATCATTCCCCTTTCTTAATTTTTAATTAAATTGATTTATCTGTTTTTTAAATATTGTTCTTTAAAATTCTTTGGTTCAATCAAGTATCGTTTCATTATCTTATAATAAATGGCAATATTCTTTTCGTATTAAAATGAATGATGTTATTCATCAGTAACACCATTAATACATCGAAAGAAAATGACTTTCAATATATTGAATATTTTATTTTCCTCTGTCTTTAATATTTTATAAGGGCAGGTTTTCATTAAACAATGATAAAAGATAAAAGTAGAATATATACTTTCCAGGCTTCAAGCTGCAGCCAATAAAGCTGCAACTTGAAAGGCAATAAGTATGGCTGACTTATGTTGATTGATTGAATAATACTTCTTTTTTTATTCCTCAATGGCTGTTTCGTGCAGATAGCGCCAGTAAGGTTGCCCCGCATGAATATCTATAATGACTGTGGACCAGCGAACCAGCGTAGTGCCTGCATTATGTTGAGTTTCGCGATAGCGGCATATCACGTTTTCTGTGGTTTCCGCTAATGTTTCACAGGCATCGATAACAATGCGTAGTTGAGGCCGGGTACCTATATTGTGACGAAACAGGTTTTCTACTTCAGTCAGACCGATACTTTGGCCTTTCATTGTTATCATCCTGAAATCAGCGGGAAAACTGCCCAGTAGTTTCTTCATCGCGGATGGATGACCTTCCCGGCCAGTAAATACCTCTTCTATCCATTGAGGAAGCTCGATTAGGCTGCGGTGAGCAATTAATTCTTTTTCTGATTGCATACGGACTCCGTTTTTTGACTGAGTTGAATGAGCTTTAGCAGGGGAAGTAGTCCTAACCCGGCGGCAATAAGGAATGTGAAATGGTAAGCAGATGTCGTGGTAGTTTGCTGTTGTAGCAGATTAAAGAGCAGTGTAAAAACCGCAGCGCCGATGCTGAATGACATCTGGCGGTTGAGGTTCCAGACAGTGCTGGCGCGGGCCAGATGTTCCCCCTCAAAATCCAGCATCGCAGTGGTCTGAGCGGTATTGGCTGAAATACCTCCGCCAATTCCCATCAGCAAGTAAGCAGCAACAAGCAAGAGTAACTCATGTTCCGCCCCGACCAGCGTCAGCAAGACGAGTCCCCCGGCATGCAATATCAGGCCAGTACAGAATAGTCGGGCAGCGCCAATGTGATTATAGAGATGACCGCAAGCTACCATGGCACAGAATGATCCACCTGCGAACAATATCATCAAAAGCCCGGTTTCACTGGCTGTCCAGCCAATCACCTGCTGGAGAAAGAAAATATTGAGTAGATTCACACCGGTAAATATGCCCGGTACAGCATAGTAAACTAAGACAGAGAAGAGCATACGGTTATTACGCAACACATTCAGGTCGAGAATTGGGTGTTCTATGCTGCGAGCATGTCTGACGTAGAGCAGGCTAAAGAAAATGCCAAGCCCGGCTAAGGTGAGTGGGAGCCACGAACTGGTAGAACCCGCATACAGTGACATACCAAACAACAGTACAGTCAGTGCCAGACTCACCAATAATAGCCCTATGAGATCCGGTCGGCGGGCGGTGGTCTTTTCCTCTTTGATCCACAATATTGCCAGTAATGCCGTGATGAGACTGAAAGGGATATTACAGAGAAATACCCAGCGCCAGGAAAAGTGATCCACGATGACTCCGCCTGCACCGGGAGAAATAGCCGGTGCAATTAGCGCGACAGCCATAATCAGCGTCGATACTTTTGCGCGTTCATCTTTTTTAAACAGGCCAAAGGTGAGTGCCTGACCTACCGGGATCAGTAATCCACCGCCTATCCCCTGAATAAATCGAAACAGGATCAATGACACAAAATCGTTGGATAGCCCTGATAGTAAAGCCCCTACAGAAAATATTGCCATGGAAGCTGCCATGGTCAATCTGGCACCCAGATGACTGGCAAGCCAGGTACTTAGTGGAATAATGAGCGTCAACCCCAGAATATAGCTGTTTGCTACCCAGGCCACATTAGATTCAGAAATGTTGAGTTCGTGAGAAATATTAGGCAATGCAATTGCTGACATAAAAATATTTATGCAGTCAATGAAAAAGCCAGCTAAAAAAATAAAGGCAATACGATAACGATATGTCATTTTATCCTCCAGTTCGGAGTCTAATTTGGCTTGCTCGGTAGTGTCGATTAGATTAAATTAAACTCAGTGTTTACTAATATTTAACAATATATGATTTTTAATCACTTAAACCGAATTCAAACGTTTCTTGCGGTAGTAGATTGTGGGTCATTCACTCTTGCTGCAAAACGGCTTTTCATTAGCAAAGCGATGGCGAGTATTCATGTGAAATCGTTGGAGGAAGTGCTGAATGTGCCGCTGCTTATTCGCAACACACGAGGCATCACTCTGACAGAAGCCGGTGAAGTCCTATATAAGGATTTTCGGGAAATATTTTCTAATATTCAGACATCTATTGAAAACATATCTGACATTCATCGTTCTTTGTCCGGAACTCTGAGTATCACATCCACGGCGGAATTTGGTGCGCAATTTTTACTGCCGTTAATTGGTGAGTTTTGCAAACTTCATCCAAATTTAGGCATCAATTATTACGCTGATTCATCATTGAATGATTTAATTTCAGAACGGTTTGATCTGGCAATTCGCTTAGGGACTTTACGTGACTCGACTTTAAGAAGCAGAAAACTGGGTAATTATGCCATTGTTATGGTGGCCTCATCAGAGTGGTTAAAAAACAATCCCGTTAAATCCCTTGATGATTTAAATGCTGTGCAGTGGATTGCTAGCAGTAACTTACAGGCACCAACACAGTGGACTTTACGCAACGATAAAAAGGAAGCGTTCGAATTTCGTGCTATGGCCCGGTTTCACTCTAATTCAGCCTTAGCTATTAAGGCGATGGTGTGTTCCGGACTCGGTGTAGCCATTCTGCCGGAGTGGATGGTGAAAGAGGAAATTGCGAAAGGGGAGCTGATCCAGTTGTTTCCCGACTATACATTGCCCAAGCAGGACATCACGATTGTATTTGCCGGTGATCATCGTATTCGCCTCAAATGCCGCGTTTTTATTGATTATCTGATACAGAATTTGCATTTTAATTAAGCTGATTTTAAGCACTAATTTATCCTTTTTAAGGATATGCTGTATTTCACTCTGAATCCCTGTAGTGGTAGCTATGGTTGCCCGTAAGAACAAGAATCGAATCGTTCTTATGGGCAAAATTTATTGCCAACAGATAAATGTTATTGTCTTTCCACAGCCACCAGTGCCTGCGCACAGGCCCAGGCTGAACTCCATGCCCACTGGAAGTTATACCCGCCAAGCCAGCCGGTGACGTCGACAACTTCACCGATAAAATACAATCCCTTCACCTTATGGGACTCCATTGTTTTCGATGACAGCTCATTAGTGTCTACGCCACCGAGAGTCACCTCTGCGGTGCGATATCCCTCAGTACCATTTGGCTGTACCTGCCAGCATTGCAGGGTAGTGACCAGATCTTTTTTCTGTGCTGAATTGAGCTGTTTCAGAGAGAGTTCTGGTAGCTGACCAAGAGATTGCAGACACTCCACCAGACGTTTTGGCAACAGTTTGGCAAGGGTGTTTTTCAGGCTTTGGTTAGGGTGGGTTTCACGTTCCTGAGTTAAGAAGTCATCCAAGTCGATATTCGGGAGTAAGTTAATACTCACATATTCACCGGGCTGCCAATAGCTGGAGATCTGTAGAATAGCGGGGCCGGAAAGTCCACGGTGAGTAAACAGGATATTTTCCCTGAACACCGTTCCGTCCTGTGCGGTAACAACGGAAGGTACCGCCACACCGGAGAGAGTTTGAAGCTGTTCCAGCAATGGTTTGTGTAGGGTAAAAGGAACTAAGGCGGCACGAGTTGGCAGGATATTAAGACCGAATTGTTCCGCAATGCGATAACCGAAAGGAGAGGCACCTAAACCGGGCATAGATAATCCGCCAGAAGCCACGACAAGTGAGTGCGCGCTTACTTTTTTTCCTGATGCAGTAATTTCGAACTCTTGCTCATTTTTCTCTATCTGAGTGACTTCACTACGTAAGCGAATTGTCACCTGACCGGCTTCGCACTCTTTCAAAAGCAGGTTAATAATCTGCTGAGCCGAGTCATCGCAAAAAAGCTGCCCTAACGTTTTTTCATGGTAGGCAATACCATGACGTTGCACCAAATCAATAAAATCCCATTGTGTGTAGCGAGCAAGTGCTGACTTACAAAAGTGCGGATTGGCTGAAAGGAAGGCTGCGGGTTCGGCATACATATTGGTAAAATTACAGCGTCCACCCCCGGACATTAAAATTTTGCGGCCTGCTTTTTTACCATTATCCAGTACCAGAACGTTTAGTCCTGACTGCCCGGCCTGTGCTGCGCAAAACAAGCCAGCCGCGCCAGCACCAATAATTACTACATCAAATTTTTCCATTCGTTTGCTATCTCTATACTTGCAGAATAACTTTCTTGCCGGATTATTTTTCAGGAAATACACTTCATTGTGGAGGGACTATCTGCGAAATGCAGAGAAAAATAAGTACTTGGTTGAACTTTTATTATGGCAGGCCATTTTTCATCAAAAAAATATAAAAAGATAAAAATCACATAATTTTTTGATTTTTATGATAAAAGTAAATCATTCGCTGCCGGTTTATTGTCATTAAATCAAAAAAAGGTCATATTTCTCTTTTCCCGCCAGCGTTTGTCACTGATAATGCGCCGCGTTCATGTCCTACTAACTGGCTTAACGTTTATGCTACATCTGTTTACTGGCCTGGATTTTTATACCGGCCTTATGTTAGTACTTGCTCTGTTGTTTGTGCTTTTTTATGAAGCCATCAATGGGTTTCATGATACCGCAAATGCAGTAGCAACTGTTATTTATACCCGCGCTATGCGCTCGCAATTTGCTGTTGTCATGGCAGGGGTTTTTAACTTTTTTGGTGTTCTACTTGGTGGATTAAGTGTCGCTTATGCGATTGTTCATCTATTACCTACAGATCTCCTACTGAATGTCAGCTCAAGCCATGGTTTGGCGATGGTCTTTTCCATGCTGCTGGCGGCAATTATCTGGAATCTGGGCACATGGTATTTCGGGATCCCGGCATCCAGCTCTCATACGTTGATTGGTTCTATTATCGGGATTGGCCTGACCAATGCGATAGTGACCAGCTCTTCTGTTGTTGATGCGCTGAATATTCCGAAGATGATACAGATTTTTATGTCCTTGATTCTGTCTCCTATGATTGGTTTGGTGATCGCGGGAGCGATGGTCTTTTTACTGCGCCGTTACTGGAGTGGTACTAAAAAGCGCCGTCGTATCCATATGACGCCGGCTGAACGTGAAAAGCAGGATGGTAAACGTAAACCACCATTCTGGACACGAACAGCTCTGATCCTTTCTGCTGTTGGTGTGAGTTTTTCTCATGGCGCCAATGATGGCCAGAAAGGGATTGGTCTGATCATGCTGGTACTGATTGGTGTCGCGCCTGCTGGCTTTGTTGTGAATATGAACTCAACAAGCTATGACATTGCTCGTACCCATGATGCTGTTGTGCATTTGCAGCAGTATTATGAGCATCATGAACCTGCGCTTACCCATGCAATTGAGCTGACTCCGGCCATATCTCCGGTTGAAGATCAACTGGATATGAATTTCCACTGTGATAATTCACGGGCACTGGATGTGCTGAATACCACGGAAACAATGCTGGGAAGTATTCAGAACTATAGTGAGCTGAATCCGGATCAACGTAACAGCATGCGTCGCATGTTGATGTGTATTGCTGATACAGCAAGTGCTGTGGCTAAATTGCCAGAAACCAGCATGGAAGATGCACGTTTCCTGCATAAATTGCGTAAAGATCTGCTGAATACCGTTGAATATGCACCAATGTGGATAATCATCGCGGTGGCGCTGGCACTGTCTCTGGGCACAATGGTTGGCTGGAAACGTGTTGCTGTCACTATTGGTGAAAAAATCGGTAAAAAAGGCATGACTTATGCTCAGGGGGTTTCCGCTCAGGTGACCGCCGCAGTATCGATTGGGGTTGCTAGTTATACGGGGATGCCGGTATCGACGACACAGGTTCTTTCTTCTGCGGTCGCAGGTACAATGCTGGTTGATGGTGGTGGTGTTCAAAGTAAGACTATCAAAAATATCATGCTGGCGTGGGTACTGACATTGCCGATTTCAATTGCCCTGTCAGGCTGCCTGTATTGGATTGCTCTGCAATTGATCTAAGCTTAAGTTATTAAAAAGGGTTGGCAGCTCTATCAGCAGCTCAACCCTTTTTATTGCCACTTTTTATTTTCAACTCGCTTTCCCTCTCTGTTGTTATCAGACTATCGCTATTCCTACCAGACACAGTAAGACAATCCCACATAACACTTTCGTCAATATAAACTGCTTACGCAGCCTTTCGCAGAAAAAGATGACATCATCATTGTGATGGTTGAGATAGCCTTGTGTGTTAATGTAGCGTACCAGCCGCATTTGTTTACTGAATTGGCCATTACCAGTAAAAAAACCATTACCATCAATGGCTTGATATAGCATCGGATCTGCCTGACGCAGAATAGATAATAAAGCACGTAGTGAAGAAATATAACGTAATATATTGATAATACAGATAATGCAAATTGCCCAGAAGAATGCAAGCATACTGAACATATTCCCCCTCCTTAGAGTGGCAACGGGATATTGTGTATGGATTAAGAATTTATCTGAAAAGGTAGCAATGTAAATAGTCACAGTATTAAATTTTAGGAGGAAATGGCTTATTAGAAAAGCCAAGTGATATTGAAAAATGGCCTCAGTATCAGAGATAAAATGTTTAATACAGTTATGGTATTGAAAGCAGATATCTTTTCTTTCAAGTGGTTAACTAAATAAAGTAACAAGTTGTGATCACGACGACACTCAAAAGAGGCGTCAAGCAGTTATAGTATAAGTATAAAATCATGGCGTTTAATGCCGCCAATCCATTTTATGGAAGGAGTTCACTTATATGGCTTATAAACATATTCTTGTAGCAGTTGATCTATCTCCAGAAAGCAGGGTCTTGGTGGATAAAGCGGTTTCTTTGGCAAGGCCATACAATGCTAAGGTTTCCTTGATCCATGTTGATGTAAATTACTCTGATTTATACACCGGCCTGATAGATGTCAATCTTGGTGATATGCAGGCACGTATCGCAGATGAAACCCGTAACTCCCTGAAAGAGCTGTCAGAGAATTCAAGCTATGAAATTCAGGAAACGCTGAGTGGTAGCGGCGATTTAGGGCAAGTACTTGTTGATGCGATTAAGCAATATGATATGGATCTCGTTGTCTGTGGTCATCATCAGGATTTTTGGAGCAAGCTGATGTCATCAGCTCGTCAGCTCATTAACACAGTCCATGTTGATATGCTTATCGTTCCGTTGCGTGACGAAGATTAATATTCTGCTGAAAACTTATTCTATGGAATCGCCTGCTCATTGCAGGCGATTTTTTTGCTTCCGTAAAGGATAAGGTGCTTTAAAAAGCTTTTTATTAAGAAATTATAAAATTTATTTTCAACAAAATTAATAAAAATAGTTATTGAAATTCAATCATAAAATAGTGGTATATTCAGAAAGCAAACCGTAATTACCTCACATTTTCGACAAAAAATAACAAAGGAAATGGGGAGGGCATCACATCTGAATGTATAAAGGAAGCTATAAATGAATGTACCATCATCTTTAGTCTCATTTCTTGAATCTGTTCAGTATCACAATCCACATCAACCAGAATATTTACAGGCAGTAAGAGAAGTATTGACCTCGCTCTGGCCTTTTCTTGAGCGGAATCCGCAATATCGTGAACAGGGGTTATTAGAGCGTTTGGTTGAACCAGAAAGAGTTATTCAATTCCGCGTCAGCTGGGTTGATGATCAGGGAAAGGTTCAGGTAAACCGCGCATGGCGGGTACAGTTCAATTCGGCCATCGGGCCATTTAAAGGCGGGATGCGTTTTCACCCTTCCGTTAATCTCTCTATTCTGAAGTTTCTGGGTTTTGAGCAAACATTAAAAAATGCGCTGACAACATTACCAATGGGCGGTGGAAAAGGTGGTTCTGATTTTGATCCTAAAGGGAAAAGTCAGGGTGAGATTATGCGGTTTTGTCAGGCATTAATGACAGAGTTGTATCGCCATCTGGGGCCTGATACTGATGTTCCTGCCGGCGATATCGGAGTTGGTGGCCGGGAAGTGGCGTTTATGGCCGGGATGATGAAAAAGTTATCCAACAACACGGCCTGTGTTTTCACAGGTAAAGAGCTTTCTTTTGGTGGCAGTCTGATCCGCCCGGAAGCGACGGGTTATGGTCTGGTTTATTTCATTCATGCGATGCTGAAACGTCATGGTATGGCGCTGGATGGTATGCGGGTATCGGTTTCGGGAGCAGGAAACGTCGCTCAATATACCATCGAAAAATGTCTGGAGCTGGGGGCTAAAGTGGTAACGGTATCCGATTCTGGCGGTACTGTTCTGGATGAAGAAGGATTCACTCCAGAAAAACTGGCTCATCTGGAAGAGATTAAAAATAAGCGTTATGGGCGTGTTGAGGATTACGCCAAAGAACGTGGGCTGACTTTCCTTAAAGGGCAAAACCCGTGGTCAGTGCCTGTAGATATCGCTCTGCCTTGTGCGACACAGAATGAGCTGCATCTGGAAGATGCAAAAATACTGATTCAGAATGGTGTGAAATTGGTAGCAGAAGGAGCCAACATGCCGGCAACTATCGCAGCCACGGATGCTTTCCTTGAAGCTGGTGTTCTGTTTGCGCCGGGTAAGGCCGCCAATGCGGGAGGTGTAGCCACTTCGGGCCTGGAAATGTCGCAGAATGCGATACGCCAGAACTGGAAAGCAGAAAAAGTGGATATCCGCTTACATCACATCATGCTCGATATTCACCAATCCTGTGTGGAATATGGCGGGGAAGGCAAACAGATCAACTATGTACAGGGTGCGAATATAGCGGGTTTTGTTAAAGTTGCGGATGCCATGCTGGCGCAAGGGATTTTGTAATTCAGTGAGCTTACCAGTAAACAATAAATGATTTTTGATGAATAAACCCCATGTTGAATGGGGCTTATTTTTTTGAATATCAAGTACAATCAGAATAAAACAGTGCCGGATTTGGCAAATTCCGTAAAAGTTTTGTCTTTTAGATTATATATTCTATCCGCGGCAGCAATCGTTTCAGGCCGATGTGCTACAAAAATGCGGGTAATGGGCATCTGTTTTATCGCGTTATTGATCTTTCGTTCATTAAATACATCGAGGTCACTCGTTGCTTCATCAAGAAAAAGGATTCGTGGGCGCTTATAAAGTGCTCTGGCCAGAGATACGCGCTGCTTTTGTCCTCCTGAAAGAATACTCCCCATATCACCTATCATTGTTTCGTACTGCATTGGCATAGTTATAATTTCGTTATGGATTGCTGCTGCTTTAGCACACTCATACATCCATTCAAGGTCGGGCTGAGGATCAAAAGAGGAAATATTATCCATCAGAGAAGCCGCAAAAAGTTTGTCTTCCTGCATCACAAATGCGGTATGTCGCCGATATTCGTCAATACCAATCTGTCGTATGCTGGTTCCATCAATCAATACACCTCCTGATTGGGGAAGGGCTAATCCCGCCATTATTCTGAGAAGAGTGGATTTACCACAACCTGACGGCCCGATAATTGCGATATTTTCGCCTGCATTAATTTCCAGATCGATATCTTTAAAAATAAAGGGTTCAGCTTCGCCGTAACGATAGGAAAGATTATTGAGCGTTATCCGACCTTCCACAGCCTCAAGCGGAACTAAGTTTTTTGAATACCAAGTGTCCTCTGTTTCTGCGGTTGCAACGTCCGTTAGGCGATCTGAGTGTATTGATATAAGGCGAAAATTAAAAAGTGAATTGATCACTTTAATAGAGCGGGTAAGAAACATATTAGCGTAGAGCATAAAGGCGAATAGAGTCCCTGTTGTTATTGCGCCATGTTCCATGAGATTACCACCAAAGAATAAAATCGTTGCTGATGAAAGCCCTGTAAGAAACCCTGACAGGGTTTGGTTTATCAGATCTATCTTGAATAAATGAGCTCTGGCATTAGCTGTGTTAATAACTTTATTAAGCCATGTCATACGCCGATTTTCTGTCAGGGAAAATACTTTGACACATGCCACATTTCGTACTGTTTCAAGGAAATGAGATGACTGTAATGCTTCATTGTGAATGGCCTCAACTCGGGCACTTTTGTATGTGTTATAGAGGGCAAGTTTTACGCTGAGATAAATAAAGATAATGAGCAGGGAAATAAAAGCCAGAAGCGCGCTGTAACAAAACATTAGCGTTATCAGAGTTAGTAGAATGAGCACATCAAGCAAGGAAGTCAGCATTTCTGCGGTGAAGGCTTCTTTAATTTCATTGAGTGATGTCAGCCGGGACGCTATATCTCCTACATGGCGCTTTTCAAAGAATGTTAACGGAAGGCTCAGTAACTGGTTAAAAAAACCTATACTCCACTGTATTCCCAAAGAGTAGCGCATCGCCATCAGGGTCCAGGCCCGGATAATGCTGAGTGCAGAGCGGAGAATAAGTAGAAAAATAACGCCAATAACAATCAGATTCAGCATTTCGAAGTCACTGGATCGCAAAACAATATCGATAATAAATTGAGAGCTGAGGGGAATTGAGAGGGCTAGCCCCTCAATAAAAAGTGATATCAGAATGATTTTTAGCAACGTGCTTTTAAGGTTAGCTACACCCTGGAACATATCTGTGATAGTGATACTTTCACTCACTTTTTCCTTTTTAAAATCAGAGCGTGGCCATACTTCCAGAACTATTCCCGTGAATTTATTTGACAACTCTTTTAGGGAAATGATTTTTTTCCCTAAGGCAGGATCATGGATAACGGCGTTTTTCTTTGTGATTTTTTTTAGCACGACGAAATGATTAAAGGACCAGTGCAGAATACATGGAAGCCTGACGTTTCTGAGTTCTTCGAGATCAAGGCGTATGGCTCTGGCATTCATATTTATTCTATCTGCTACTGTGATGAGTTGTCTTAATGACATGCCATTGTTTGATACGTCGAAAATTTTCCTCATGCTGTAAACATCAGTTTCCCGTTCGTGCCAGCTTGCAATCATGGCTAAACAGGCTAATCCGCACTCTGTCACCTCGGTTTGTATGATTACAGGTAGTTTTTTAGTGAAAAACTCGAAAAAGCCACTGATTTTATATCGTGTATCCTTATTGTGTGTTGTCACATATTCTTTCATATACCCTCTTCACTGGCATAAAGAGCCATTCATAATTCTTTCTGGTTCTTACATATATCTCTGTCTCTACTTTCATACCCGGCAGAAGAGAGAGTGATTTTTGTTGTGCTGTCATAACTGGCCGCACAGTTATGCGGAAAAGTGCTTTACCTTCACTATTGGTCTGAGTGGATGGAGGGATATTGACCGGGGCTTCTGAGATTGTTTCGATGACTCCTGCAACCTTTCCATACCACTGATATGGATACGCTGCTATCCTCATTTTTACCTGTTGTCCATCAGCCACATCGCCGAGAGAATCGGATGAAGAAAGCAGTTCAATTTTTGGCCTTGCAGCCAGGGGAACGATGACGGCGACTTGTTGGCCTGCTTTTACTCTCTCGCCTTTATGGGCTGTCACGCTGGTTATCTTTCCATTAAATGGTGCGACAATCAGATATTCTCTTTGCTTTTCTATATTCAGAATTTTTTGTTTTATGCCAGCAATTTCAGCTGTAATTAATTTTTTCGCTGAATCCGACTCCCTATCCGTCGCTGATATTTTATTTTTCAAATCCAGCAACTCTCCTTGTAGGGTAATTATTTTTACCTTTGCAGATGAGAGATTTACTATGGCTGAATAATAATCCTTCTTCCTGTCAATAAATTCAGAATCACGCGCAAGGCCTTTTTTGCGTAATTGTTCATATAAGCCGGATTTTTTTTCGAACCATTTCCTCTGTTCTTCCGCATTTTTTATCAGGATATTTAAACTATTTATTTCCTGTTCTTTATTTTTTATTCTCTCAATAAAGTAAGTTTTATTTTCCTCAGCTTCGGTGGTGATAATATTAATTTTTTTAAATAGTATATCCCGTTGTTTTTTCAAACTCTCTTCTATTTCAAATTTAGTAGCACCAAGATTAGTTTCAGTTTCATCACTCACAGAAAAAATAACTTCACCCTGCTTAATGAATTTCTTTTCTGAAGCGACTGAATTAATAATGATGCCATTGTTTTGTGCAATGAGTGACACTGCCGGAGGGTCATAAATGACATTACCGGTGGCGTTAACTCTTTCGCTATAAGAGCCGAATATGATGATTGATACAATAAAAGCAACAGTCAGCATGCCTGTCAGAATACAAATGGAGAGGCTGGATGGAATATCCAGATAAGATACGCCAAGCCATCCCTCCTGTTTATGTTGCAGAGCTTCGGCACGATAGATGGAGTTTTCATGCTTTTCTGTGCTCATCGGAAAAAAAGACCTTTTTATTTTTAAAATCTATGATTAATTTCCGGTTTCGGAGAAAGCTGTTTCCGAGAAGGCCATCAATTTTTCCCATATGCTGAAAATGTCCGTCAACAATTACAGCCCCGAACTGTTCTGCTTTTCCGGTCACTGATTTAACTGTAAGCATTGTGGCTTCACATCCTTTATTATCCATTTCCGGATTCACCACGAGGCAACTTGTTGGTGCATAGGCTTTAAGTCTTTCACGCCATATCATCGATACGGTGGCACCGGTATCCAGGATCATGTGGTATTTATGACCAGATAGCTCGACATCAAAAACCATTCCACTGGAAGATCTCTGGAAAGGAAGTTCTGTAAACCCTTTTGGTGGCTTGTTTTTATCGGTAACGCTATTTTTTATTGTGAGTGAATTAGAGATGTAATCTAATGTTATTTGTTTATCTTTAAAAGCATCAAGACCCACAACAGGTTTATCGGGTAAATTTCCTTTTTTATAAACTAGCAGCCCCCACGGTTTAAATGGAGTAATGCTCACGTTTTTAAATTCCATATTATTTACGTTTAATGAGCTGGCTGAATATTTTATATTTGTCTGAACCTTACCGGTTAAATCTGTACTGTGATAAACATTTTCTTTTTTGAGCCCTTTGATTTTCTTTATCTGAGATTCGTAAAGATAAAACCCCATAGAAGAGCCTGTATCAATCATTGCATATACTGGCTGTCCATCAATAATAAATGTTGAATAGGGAACAGAATATTTATCAAAGCTCAGATTCAGAGTTATAGGTTTTTCTAAATTATCAATAGAATTATTAGCGACGGAATTCTTTGATAAAATGGCTAAGGCAAAAAATGACAGAACAGATAACCAATAATTAAATTTTATCATTGTTGTAATTCGCTATTTTTATTGTTGGATATTTTTTATTATTGTTTCTTCACTAACACCAGCCTCAATCAGGTGTGATGCAGCGCGACTGAGAAAAACCCGCATGGATGGACAGAAAACGGTTTTATTATGAAAGCGATTGGTTGGTGAAAAACGGTTAACCAGACGGCCACCATGACAGATTTTACTCCATATACAGTCATTGCAATCTTCAGGTAATTCGCTATTCAGTGAAGAATATTCTTTAGCATTAGTTGATTCGAGCACACTTGAGAGAGTTAATTCTCTGACATGTCCAATGGGATTAAATATTTTATCTGAGGTTGATCGCAGGGTGTCATCAATACGGAGCAGACCATCAGAAGTTACAGTGAAAGCATAAACCGATTCAACATTGGCACTTATGCCTATAATACGGTGAAACTGGCTATTAAGCATTGTCCCCAGATATGTGTTAAAGATCCTGACAAAAATATTTGGCTGACCGTCAGCAAACCAGGCGTCAAGCGCCTCATTAAGGAATCGGCCAATACCTTCGGCGTCAGTGCTATCAGCATGTTGATCATCAGGTATGAGGAAATCGAAACGCTGGCATTTGAGTTCTTTTGAGAAATGATGATAAATTTCTCCTCCATTGGCGTTAGCATTTGCCACAGAGAGAATTCCTGGTTCTGCCGGAATACGTCCTTGCGCCCACGCATTTTGGAGCATACGTAAGCCATTAACTGTTCCTTCGTAAGTGCTTTTTCCTTTTCGATCTAATCGATGCCTATCATTGATGTGTTTTGGTCCGTCTATAGATATGCTTGCATGAACCTGATGTTTTTCAAAAAGAGCAATCCATTCATCATCAATCAGAATACCATTGGTCTGTAATGCCAAAACTAGCTGAGAGTTACCATAGTTACCTTCGCGGAGAATCTCACACATTTGATTGAAACGTTCTTTTTTCATCATCAGTGGTTCGCCACCGTGAAAATCTACCTGAATTACCTCAATATGGTTTTCTATTACAGAACGTTCAAAGAATCCTCTCAGTGCTGCTATATTATCAAGAGATATAATTGGAGCACTGTCAGCAGCCAATGTATTTCCCATATTAAATACATAGCAGTAAGTACAATTAATATTGCATCGTTCACTGACTTTTAGAATTATTTCAAGATGTTTAATCTTCTCATTTTTTATTATCGCCATCGTCACATCTCCATGAATAAATAGGAGAGATAAACGCATCTCTCCTATTTATTTTATGATTATTACAGAGACTTACTCCAATTTCCAAAGGCATTCACCCAGCCACCGGAAACTGTATCTAATAGACCATCAACGAGTTCTTTTCGCTGAGTTTTATTTTTATCTGAATTGACTATTTGAGATTTATTTTCTGCTATTTCACGTTGTAATTTGCTCATGGTATCTCCTTATTTTTCAAATGAGATGTCATATCTAAAAGAGTGATGACTTCCGGAGTATAGAGTTAGTTATTTATACGAACGCTAAACAAAAGCATAACAATTTATATACTGTTTTATTTCTTATTTAAAACATAACTGTGGAGTATTTATTTTTCAGGTATGAATACCTGAAAAATAAATATATTTAATGGGGATGGTGGTGTGTCATCAACAAGGATAAATATCAAACCGGTGGTTTTTGGTAGTAATGGCGGCGGATGCTTTCACTCCTGCCATTGGTTCGGCGTAATCAGGTCGTTTCACTACAACGCGGCGCTTTGCCAGAGTACGGGCTGGTCCTAACAGCGCATCAGCATCTTCATCAGCACCTACGAGAGACTGGAATACACGCATTTCTTTTTTGACCAGAGCACTTTTTTGTCGATGCGGATACATCGGGTCAAGATAAACCACATCCGGTTGCGGAGTGATATCTGTCAGAGCGGTAATACTTGAAGCGTGGATTAAGGTCATGCGTTCCTTCAGCCACTCGCCGATTTCTTCATCCTGATAACCGCGCTGTAGCCCGTCATCCAGCAATGCCGCAACGACCGGATTGCGTTCCAGCATTCTGACATGGCAACCGATTGAGGCCAGAACAAAAGCATCCCTTCCTAGCCCTGCTGTGGCATCAACGACTGTGGGTAAATAATCTTTCTTGATGCCGACTGCTTTCGCAACGGCTTCACCGCGTCCGCCTCCAAAGCGGCGGCGATGTGCCATGGTTCCGGTCACGAAATCAACATAAATTCCGCCCAGCTTCGGCTCATCGAGTTTACGCAGTTCCAGCCGCTCGGGAGTCAGAACCAGGGCCATAACGGAAGCTTCATCGTGTACCAGACCCCAGCGTTCAGCCAAATAAGATAAGGCGCTGCTATCAGCGCCCTGTTCGCAAATTAAACAAATTTTCACGCGAGTTTCCACACAAATTATCCCGTGATCCCAGCACTTTTCAGCATGGCATCCAATTTTGGTTCGCGGCCACGGAAGCGGATGAACAGCGTCATTGGATCTTCAGAACCGCCACGGGACAGGATATTGTCGAGGAATGACTGACCGGTTGTACGGCTGAAAATACCTTCTTCGGAGAAGCGGGAGTAGGAATCTGCTGCCAGTACATCAGCCCACAAATAGCTGTAATAGCCTGCGGCATAGCCACCATTAAAAATATGGCTGAAAGAGTTAGGGAAACGGTTCCACTCTGGTGATGGCACAACAGAAACCTGTTCTTTCACGGAGTACAGCGTTGGCAGGATTTGAGCGCCTTTTGCCGGATCATATTCAGCATGCAGGCGGAAATCGAACAGACCAAACTCCAGCTGACGCAGGATAAACATCGCGGACTGATAATTCTTCGCTGCCAGCATGTTATCCAGCATTTCCTGTGGCAGAGGTTCATTCGTCTCGTAATGACCGGAGATAAACGCCAGTGCTTCCGGCTCCCAGCACCAGTTTTCCATAAACTGACTTGGCTGTTCTACCGCATCCCACGGAACACCGTTAATGCCGGCAACATCCAGTGTTTCGATTTCGGTCAGCATATGATGCAGGCCGTGACCAAATTCATGGAACAGCGTTATCACTTCATCGTGAGTAAACAGAGCCGGTTTGTCACCCACTGGCTTATTGAAATTACAGGTCAGGTAAGCAACAGGTTTCTGCAATTCACCGGAAGCAAAACGCATTCTGCCGGTGCAGTCATCCATCCATGCGCCACCACGCTTATGCTCACGGGCATAGAGATCCAGATAGAAGCTACCGCGCAGTTCCCCTTTTTCATCATACAGCTCGAAGAAACGAACATCAGAATGCCAGGTTTCTACATCGTTACGCTCTTTGGCAGTGATGCCATAAATGCGGCGAACAACTTCGAACAAACCTTCAACGGCACGTTGTTCAGGGAAATAAGGGCGCAGTTGCTCATCATCAATGGAGAAATGATGCTGTTTCTGTTTTTCGCTGTAGTAGGTGACATCCCAGGCTTCCAGCTTATCAACACCGTAATGTGAATGAGCAAAGTTTGTCAGCTCTTCCAGCTCTTTCTTGCCCTGACCATGCGCACGGTTAGCCAGATCATTCAGGAAATCGAGTACCTGCTGAGGATTTTTCGCCATTTTGGTGGCAAGGGATTTTTCTGCATAGCTTGCGAAACCCAGCAATTGAGCGAGTTCATGCCGTAATGCCAGCATTTCCGCCATAATAGCGTTATTGTCCCATTTCCCGGCATCTGGCCCTTGATCAGACGCTCGAGTCGTGTAGGCGTAATACATTTCCTGACGCAGTTCACGGTTATCAGCATACGCCATGACGGGAAGATAGCTTGGCATATTCAGCGTCAGTAACCAGCCTTCCTGCTCTTTGGCTTCTGCGGCGGCTTTGGCAGCAGCTTTGGCACTTTCAGGTAAACCAGCCAGATCGTTTTCATCAGTAATGAGTTTCGTCCAGCCCATCGTGGCATCCAGTACGTTATTGCCGAACTGGGAACCCAGCTCTGACATACGGGCTGCAATTTCACCGTAACGTTTCTGTTTTTCTTCCGGTAGACCAATGCCGGATAACTCAAAATCACGCAGAGTATCTTCGATAGACTTGCGTTGTGGCTGGGACAGTGAATTAAAAATCTCACTCTCTTTTAGTGATTTATAAGCCTGATATAGCCCTTTATGCTGCCCAAGCCAGGTGCTGAATTCGGAGAGCAGAGGCAGGCTTTGTTCATAGGCTTCACGAAGCTCTGGGCTATTTTTGACTGAATTCAGGTGCCCGACTGGTGACCACATACGGGAAAGTTTATCTTGCTCTTCAGAAAGCGGCTGGCACAGACTATCCCAGGTAAAAGCGGAGTTCTCAGTTAAAATTTTCTCAATGACCTGACGGTAGTTTGCCAGCGTTTCTTTTACGGCAGGAACGACATGTTCAGGTTTAATGTCAGCGAACTTAGGCAATACTGAAGATGTCAGTAACGGGTTAGTCATAATGAGCGCCTTATCTTTGTATAGGGGTATAAGCTGTTCTCAGCCTGATATCCCATTATGGGGTATGGGTGATAGATGGGGATAAAATAGCGTGAGTTCAATGCTTAGTTTCGTATGCCGCTAATGTCATAGTTTTAGATCCAGCCATTTCTGCTCCATATGCAGGGCAATGGTTGTCACTACGGTATTATCAATGCCTAACTCATGAGCAATTACCGGAAAACGGCGTGTTTCAGCATAAATTTCTTCGAGCATGTTTATTAACGGATTAATAGAAGAAAATCCAGCCTGCCCTGCCAATTGTTCTAATGCAGAAGAAGTAATTATTTTGCCATTACCATTAAATGAAGTCATATGTTCACCATAAGGAGATGGCATATACACAACATCATAAAATGGTGAAATACGCCAGTTGTCAGCATCGTCAGCCAAATAAGCAAAATTTTTGGCGTGATCATCCTGATTGACGGTCAGATAATTAAATAGAGCACGTTTCACTAGTTTCTTAGCTTCCTGTACACCACATAAATGTCTTGTGACTTTAACTAAGTCAACATAATCCAAAGAAGGCTCCCGGAAAGGTGCATCCAGCAGTCCACACGCTGAAATCATGTGATAGCGACCTTGCCCCGGGCAACAATCAAACCGTGTTTGTTGTAACCAGAAGTGACCATTTCCCACATCCAGTAATTCGAAATCAGGTACTTCGATCCCAATATTTCTGGCCATTTTCATATAGGCATATTCAACAAGGCTTTCCGAGTATTTCAAAGAAAATTGCGCAGAGGTTAGTTTGATAATCAGCTTTTCCCCAATGGCATCAGTCCGGGTTGAAAATCGACCATCTGTACATTTTGTCACATTGAGCTTGGGACGAGCACCACCTGAACCACTGGCATCTATCAGAGAATGCAGAAAATGAGAGTCTATACCTTCAAATTCTTTAACGGCTTCTTTGCCAAGCGTAATAATATCGATATCTCTTTCATCTGGACTGAAAGCGTGCGTAGCAGGTTCATAATAAAGCGCTCCAGAGCACCGCTCACCAAGATACGCCAGTCGTTCCAATGCTGTCACCATTTTGGGATTATAGCCATTTTCCCGAAACACACGGTCCATTAAATACAGCCCCCAGCCATCGGGCAGGCTGTCACCAAACACGCCATGTAACCCATAATGAGGTTCTTTTGGGGCTTTTTGTAATGAAGTATCCGCGTTAATCAAAAATGGAGAAAGAGATTTAGGATGAGCTGTAAGATAGGTTTCATCATATTGAAAATAAACCCCTGTTTTATTCTCTGCTAATTGCCCGACTAGCACGTTGTTGCCATCGGATAATTTTCTCCTGACATTCAGAGGAGTATTAAGCATTTTTCAGTACCTCAGCAATGGTGGTTGGTTCACGCGGACGTTCTTTAGTGAGCTCATGCAGGGAATGCAGTCCGTCCACTGCTTCCAATAACATGAGGAACTGTCGTAATGAAATATTACCGGTACGCTCAAATTTCCTGATAGTGCTATAAGGTACGCCGGAACGGTTGGCTAACTCTTCAACAGACGATTTTTGTTGTTTCCGTTGCCGCTTGATAAAATCTTTTAATTCATGTTGCACATCATAGGCGGTGTAGAGAGAAAACATACGAATACCTCTATTGCTATTTTTGCTACTATTGTAGCAAAAATATGGTCTATTTCGTGTATTTTTGTCATAATAGTAACATTTTATTGATAGAGTCAATGCGACCTGTTTTGGGTGGCAACACAGGTAAAATAGTCATCATAAAAAAGCCAGCAGATGACTGTGCTGGCTCATTGATAAATTTTATATGAAAAATTATCTTTAAAACCTATTTTTTAATTATGTTATTAACCGACTGAATCTATACCCTATGGATTTCGAGTTGCATCGCGGTGGCGAAGGAACACATCCCCGGGAGCATAGAAAACTATGTGACCGGGGTGCGTGAACGTAGCCAACAAAGAGGCAGCTTGAAAGGCGACGGGTATATTAGATAGAAAGTAATTTATCCAATAATGGTGATCTGAATATAGGGTGCGGATCATATTTATTCATAACTGAAATAAGGCACTGCTATCAGCGCCTTATTATTGATTAAACAAATAATTATCCGGTAATGCCCAGCCTTTTCAGAAGTGCATCCAGTTTTGGTTCGCGGCCACGGAAGCGGATAAACAGTGTCAGAGGGTCTTCTGAACCACCACGCCCCAGATAATCATCAAGGAATGACTGACCGGTTGTGCGGTTGAAAATACCCTCTTCAGAGAAGCGTGAATAAGCATCTGCTGCCAGTACATCAGCCCACATATAGCTGTAATAGCCCGCTGCATAGCCACCGTTAAAGATGTGGCTGAAAGAGTTCGGGAAGCGCTCCCAGTCTGATGACGGAACGACAGCAACATGCTCTTTCACTGACTCCAGTATCGGCAGGATCTGAGCGTCTTCTTCCGGGTCATATTCAACATGTAAACGGAAATCAAACAGGCCAAACTCTAATTGTCGTAGCATCTTCATTGCTGCCTGATAATTTTTCGCTTCCAGCATATTATCCAGCATTTCTTTCGGCAGAGGTGCATTTGTCTCGTAATGACCGGAGATAAATTCCAGTGCTTCCGCTTCCCAACACCAGTTCTCCATAATCTGGCTCGGACACTCTACCGTATCCCACGGTACGCCGTTAGTACCGGCAACATCCAGAGTTTCAATCGTAGTCAGCAGTGTTTGCAGACCGTGTCCAAATTCGTGGAACAGCGTTGAAACTTCAGAATGTGTAAACAGCGCGGGTTTACCACCTACAGGCCCACTGAAGTTACAGTTAATGAAAGCAACGGGTTTCTGCAACTCGTCGGAAGCAAGGCGCATTCTGTCAACATAGCTGCTTTGCCATGCTCCGCCTTTTTTACCTGCGCGGGCATAGAGATCCATATAGAAACTACCAAGCAGTTCTCCTTTATCATTATGAAGCTCAAAGAAACGGACATCAGAATTCCAGATTTCTACATCGTTACGCTCTTTGGCGGTAATGCCATAAATGCGGCGAACAACTTCGAACAACCCTTCAATGGCGCGTTTTTCCGGGAAGTAAGCACGCAGTTGCTCTTCATCAAAAGAGAAATCGTGCTGTTTTTGTTTTTCGCTGTAATACCTTACATCCCAGCTTTCCAGCTCATCAACACAGTAGTGGGATTGGGCAAACTCGCAAAGTTCTTCCATCTCCCTTTCCCCCTGTCCATGGGCGCGGTCAACCAGACCGTTTAAGAAATCGAGCACTTCCTTAGTTGTCTTCGCCATTTTGGTTGCGAGAGAATTTTCAGCGTAGTTTTTAAAGCCTAACAGCAGAGCAAGTTCATGACGCAGCGCGAGAATTTCTTCCATAATTGGGTTATTGTCCCACTTACAGGCATCCATACCCTGATCAGAAGCACGGGTCATATAAGCGGTATAGACTTCTTCACGCAGCTCACAGTCATCTGCATAGCTCATCACTGCACTGTAGACTGGCGGATCCAGCGTCAGTAACCAGCCTTTTAAATCTTTCGCTTTAGCGGCAGCTTTGGCTGAACTTTTTATGTTTTCAGGTAAACCAGACAGATCGCAGACATCGGTGACGAGCTTTGTCCAACCCATTGTGGCATCCAGCACATTGTTACCGAAGCGGGCGCTCAGCTCAGACAAGCGAGCCGTGATTTCACCGTAGCGTTTTTGTTTCTCTTCCGGTAATGCAATGCCGGATAGAGTGAAATCAAGCAGCTTATCTTCTACAGCCTTACGCTGCGGCTGAGACAGTTTTTCAAACTCAGGACTTTCTTTCAGTGACTTATAAGCCTGATATAGCCCTTTGTGTTGACCCATCCAGGTCGAGAACTCAGAATTCATTGGCAGGCATTGTTCATAAGCCACCCGGAATTCCGGTGTATTTTTGACGGAATTGAGATGAGATACAGGAGACCAGACGCGCTCAAACTGATTCCTTGCCTCAGAGATTGGCTGACATAAATTATCCCAGGTAAATTGACTATTTTCGTTCACCACTTTCTCAATTACCTGACGATATTTAGCCAGCATTTCTTTCACCGCGGGTACAACATGTTCTGCTTTAATAGAAGCGAATTTTGGTAGTCCAGAAAAATCTAATAATGGATTAGTCATAATGAGCACCTTATTAGTATTAGTGTAATTGGGTAATACCGATGTCCCAAGGAGTTGTTGTTGAAAGACGGGGATAAGATATCGTGAGTTAAATTTAAAAGCCGCATTTTTCTTTGAATAATAGTGTTCTTTTTATATCAGTGATCTGCGAAGTGGTGTTATAAGAATAAAAAATAAAATCAAATGACAGAATAAATTAAGTGGCAGGGGAAATAAAAAGCCAGCAAATTTAAATGCTGGCTTAATAAAAAGTTTTAAATAATAAATCTGATTTTAGATAGGTTTCTCTATTGAGTTATAAAGCGTATCCAATTGATTAATTCGCTGGCGATAACTATTGGTCAGGCAGGATATATTAGCTCCACATTGCTGACGCTGTTTCAGCCATGCCTGCTGGCTATTATACATCTCTCCTGATACACCCATTGCAAATAATCCGCGTAGGAAGTGATACTTCACACTCATCTCTACATCCAAATCATTCAGCTTCTGGCTGGCACAAATTGCCTTTTCATCAGGGGCTTTGGCTTTTGCACAATCAAAGCTGGCTGCGAGGCTGAGTGGCGACAGCAGGAATAATAAAAACAGCATATACCGCATTATTTTTCCTTATCCGGAGGAACGACAGGCCCCGGCCCCATTGGTAATTTGGGTACTTTGGCATCTTCATAATTGAAGGATTGTGGTTTACCGGTTGCATCGAGTTTGCAGGAGAACTGAATATTTTTCCAGCCATTATCGGTCCGATACATACCAGCCCCGACTAATTCTGAGGAACTCATTAATTTGATGCTATCTGGTGATACATCACCAAGGAAAACTTTATCGGCATCTTTGTGATGTTGTTGAATAATAGGTAAAGCAAAAGGACGGCAAATAAATTCAGCGATTTTTTTAGCATCTGACCACTTATTTATATCTTTTAGTGCTGATTTATCGATAACTTGTTTATCAATTTGTTGTTGAAGGTATTTTTGCTGATTCTGAGATAATTGAAATGTGGGGGATTCGGCTTGTATGGCAGAAGAGAAAACCAGACAACTGATACCAAGACAGGTTAAATATTTTGCATAACACATAGCAAGATACTCCGACGAATAGGTAATCGGAATAAGTATGGCACAGGTTTTCAGGCTGTGCCATCATAGTTTTGTGTTCATCATCGTTGAGTTTAGATATATAGAATGTGCTAACTCAATTATATATAAATCATCTTAATTCATATATAAATTATTCGGTTATCACCAGAGCGTTTACAGACGAATCATGACTGATATAACCATCACGACAATTTGACTCACTATCATCACAAACAAAGTTAACCGGAACCTGACAGTTTGTCCCCGGTGTTGGATAAAAATAAGTTCTCCATCCATCTTCCATATCGAGATAGTCTGTTAGTAATTTTACACTACAATATTTTTGTTCTCCGTTTGGTGCATCATATTCAATATTCCATGTCACCCATTTAGCTGATGCATTGCAATTATGAAATATATTATCATCATCTTCTAAATTGAAGTTTTTTTCCTCATAACGAGATAAAGTAAATTCATCTTCTGGCCCGGCATTATACATACATTCATCTTGATCACGTTTAATTTTAACCACAGCAGTCTTACTGGCATTTAACATGTACATATTATAATATGCAGAATATACAGATGGTTTATCAATGTGCTTCCCCATCGCTTTTTTGTGAATATGTGAAAATGTATTGTCTTTGGTTAATGAACAGCCTGCAATAAGCATGATGCTTAAATATAAAATATATGATATGTATTTTTTTAATGATTCCATTTTTATTACCTTTTTATTATCTGTGTCGTATTTTAAAGTCATACTTTCGGGGAGATTATTAATATGGTGAAAAATCCACCAACAAAATTGTGATTTTTAAAATAGATATATGATTTTTCATTTTAAGTATAGCAGGGATTAATAAAGGTAAAGTTTTATCTGGAAATTTATTTTTTCTGGTGGGAGTATGATGATTTATTTATTAGTTTTATTTTTAATTTATATCATGCCTCACTTTTATTCTGTGAGGCATGATGTTTTAAGTGGCATGTAAACAATGTATTATGCATTATCAAGATGCATAAATAATATTGCTATGTTGAAATTAAATAAACCGACTCATAAGGTTTGATCTTAATTTCTTTTTCCACTGTGACGGGTGATGGATAATTACTGATTAATACCTGCCACTCTTTTTGTGTAAGTTCAGACTCTGGTGACCAATGCTGTGTTTCATCACTAAGATTGGCAATAACCAGTAAAGTCTGATCCTGCCAGCGTCGCAGATAGCACCACAGAGAAGGGTGCTCAGGTAAAAGATCCAGATAATCACCATAAGTCAGTATAGGCTGTGTTTTTCTTAACTGAATTAAATCCTGATAGCAGTAGAATACAGAATCTTTGTCCTGTAATACGGATTCTGCATTGATTTCACGATAATTATCGCTGGTCGCTATCCACGGAGTTCCAGCGGTAAAACCAGCATTGTCAGTGTTATCCCATTGCATTGGCGTTCGGCTATTATCACGGGATTTTTGCGCCAGAATTGTCAGTATTTCTTCTGAAGACATGCCTTGTTCGATGCGTTCCTGATACATATTCAGGCTTTCAATATCCCGATATTCTTCAATGCGCTTAAAGTGAGGATTGGTCATACCAAGCTCTTCACCTTGATAGATATAAGGTGTTCCCTGCATTCCGTGCAGCACCATGGCTAACATTTTGGCAGATGCTTTATGGTGCTGGTTTTCATCCCCGAATCGGGACACAATGCGGGGTTGATCGTGATTACACCAGAAAAGAGCATTCCATGCTTTCTGATGCATCCCTTGCTGCCAGACTGAGAAAATCTTTTTCAGTTCAATATAATCTGGTTTCGCATGTGTCCATTTTTCCCCATTCGGGTAATCAACTTTCAGGTGATGAAAATTGAATGTCATGGAGAGTGCATTCCCACTTAACGCGCTATAACGGACACAATGTTCAAGGCTTGTAGAAGACATTTCACCGACAGTCATTAACGCTTTAGGCTGGAAAACATCACGGCTCATTTCCTGCAAAAACTCGTGTATACGTGGGCCATCGGTATAAAAACGACGCCCATCACTATGATCATCATCAGGATAGTCCTGCTGTTTTGAGACAAGATTAATGACATCCAGCCGCAGTCCATCAACACCGCGGTCAGCCCAGAATTCACAGACTTTTTTCAGCTCAGCGCGAACGGGTTCATGTTCCCAGTTCAGATCAGCCTGTTCGACGGCAAACAGGTGGAGGTAATACTGCTGGCTTGCTGCATGCCATTGCCACGCGTTGCCGCCAAACTTGGATTTCCAGTGATTAGGGGGATTATCCTGCCCGCCACCTTCTTTCCAGATGTAAAACTGACGGTAAGGATTATTTGCGTCCTGCGCGGCCTTAAACCACGGATGTTCCGTTGAAGTATGGTTGAAAACCATATCTAAAATGATGCGAATGCCACGGCGATGGGCATTCTCCACCAGATTATCAAAATCTTCCATCGTGCCATATTCAGGATTAATTGCGCAGTAGTCGGCAACATCATAACCATTATCCACCTGTGGAGATGGATAAATAGGGGTGATCCAGATAGCACCTACTCCGAGGTGCTGTAAATAATCCAGACGTTGGGTGATCCCGTTAATATCACCAGTACCATTTCCTGTACTATCCTGAAAACTTTTTGGATAAATCTGGTAGATAGCGCTGTCTAACCACCAGGGTTGTTGTTCAGTCATAACAATACCTTATAAAACTATATCCTATTAACCCGCGGCTTCATTGTTGATCAATTCTTCTTTGCGTTCGTTCCTGCGATACATCAGCACAGTCAGTGCCATTGGGACAATAATCACAATCAGCATAGCGAGAAGGTAGATCATCCAGAATTGAGGTTTGATGGACAGAATACCCGGTATACCTCCCACCCCGATACCATTGGAAGTCACGTGGTTTAGCCCACATAACAAACCCGCCAGACTCGTACCAATCATTGCGCAGAACATCGGGTAACGGTATTTCAGGTTAATACCATACATGGCTGGTTCAGTAACGCCGAGGTAGGCTGAAATTGCCGCAGGAACGGAAAGCTCCCGCTCATTTTGTTTTTTACTTGCCCAGATGATGCCGATAACAGCGGAACCCTGAGCAATATTAGACAGGGCAATAATCGGCCAGATAGGGGTTCCGCCCGTGCTTTGGATCATTTGCAGGTCAATCGCCAGCGTCGTCTGATGTACACCGGTAATCACCAGAGGAGCATAGAAGAAGCCAAATAAGGCAGCACCGATTGGAGCAAAACTGCCGGTCATCAGCCCTTTGACGCACCAGGCCACACCATCACCGATTGAACGCCCAATCGGGCCGATGATTGCATGGGCAAGGAAAACGGCCAGCAGCAGGGAAACAACCGGAACAACCACCAGATAAAGATAATCCGGCACCAGTTTCTTCAGGCGTATTTCAATCCAGCCTAAGGCTAACCCAGCCATCAGAGAAGGAATAACCTGTGCCTGATAACCTACTTTGGAGATGGTAAACCAGCCGAAATTCCAGACTTCTGGGATTTGTTGCCCAAGTTGATAGGCATTCATTAATTGTGGCGAGACTAACGTGATCCCCAGAATAATCCCCAGAATGGGCGTTCCACCCATTTTTTTAACGGCAGACCAGCAGATCCCGACAGGGAGATAGAAAAATATGGCTTCACCGATAAGCCAGAGGAAATTATAGATGGTTTGCCAGATTGGATATATATCGGCAAGAGATTTTCCGTCACTAAATGGAATGCCGCCGATCAGATTTCGAAGGCCTAATATCAGACCGCCACTGATAAGGGCTGGCAATAATGGGAAGAAGATCTCAGCAAAATGTGAAATTGCATTTTCATACCATTTCATATTTTGTCGTGCAGCCTGCTTAACTTCTTCTTTATTTGCTGACTGCTTCCCGGTTGCGGCAAGCAGAGCTTTATAATAAATATCGACATTCGTTCCGATGACGACCTGAAATTGCCCGGCGTTAGTGAAACAGCCTTTCACCATTGGTAACTCTTCAATGGCCTTAGCATCAGCGTTTTCCGGGGTATTAAGAACAAATCTGAGCCTGGTGATACAATGGGTTACGGAGGCAATATTCTCCTGCCCTCCGACTAATCTAATAAGATTATCAACATCCTTTTGATTTATTGATTTTTTCTTCATGCCTTTTCTCCTTTCTATGGCAGGAGTAGTAAATAACGGAAATTGGTACTAACAGAATGATTACTTTTATGATGAGATAATTCATAGAGTGAAGTAATAACCAGCCCATCCTAGTCAGATTTCAGAATTTTGAATATGAAAAGATACGTTGTTTGAGTTTTGGATCACATTTTATTCTACTAAATTGAAAATATAATAATTTTCATATTACTTAAATTTATTGTTTCAGTAATTTTAATTTACCGAAGGATTAATGTGTTTGATTTATGAGTTTTATTGTTTCCATA